>JABITN010000074.1 GCA_018700525.1 Opitutales bacterium | reverse complement strand
GGAAACGTTTTTTTCGGGTGAAGGTGTTAAACCTCAACCAACACATCGCATTGTCTGGTATTGGTGGATTCCTAGGGCGGAGATGTCCTGTCTTTTTTGAAACCCCCTCTGTCACATCCACCGATTTGTCATAGTATCGGATGTCCTCCCATTTCATCTTCATCGCCTCACCGATGCGAACTCCGCAGAACAGGACTAAAACCAGAACGGTCAGGACTTCAAACTCCTGATCCTTCACTGCTTGATTCAGAATAGAACGAACCTCAGAATTTTTTAAGATTTGATAATGGTTCAGTTTTCGTGGGAGCGGAATGTGTTTGATTTTCTCGATCGGATTAATCCCCAAGTGTCCTTGTTCGACGAGAACATTGAAGAGAGTCTTGGTGGTTGTGATAATGTGATTCTTGCTAACTACTCCGACCTTGAGACTTCGAAGATAACTTTCGAATTTCTGACGAGAGATTGTCTTCAAAAGAGTTTCTTCTCCGAAATGTTCTTTCAGATGACGAAAGGAGAAAACCTGAAGATGGCGCAGGTACTCTTTTGAAACGAATCGATCCCGTCTCTTGTGTTCGCAGAAAATATTAACGCCCTGTGTGATGGTAATGTTTATGTCGCGATTTGACGCTCCATGCTCCTCGTAAAAATCGAATACATCCTTCCAGTCGATACCCCAAGTATCTAATTTCTCCTGGCATTCGATTAGCGCGAATTTCGATTTCAGCAAACGACCCAAGGAACGTATCTCCTCGCGATCATCGTAGGATTGAGCGTCTTTCAGTTCCTCGACAAATTGTACCGCATCTTTGCGATATCGGAACTGCCGGAATTTGTAATCTCCAAGGTGTATGCGATACGAGATCGATCCAGAAGGATTCTTACGCTCGGAGATTTTAAAACTGAGTTTCCTATCGGTTGAAAGAGGAGAGGGGGACTCCTTTTTTTTCGGCATACCGAAACTTATACATCACCTTATACACGAAAATCAAGGCAATTACTTAAGTCGCTGTAGAATAATGAAATAAGAAACAAAAAATGTCTCAAAATGCGTTCTTCCACATCATCGATTCCATGGGCAAAGGGGAGCGTTTATTATATTTGGCCGATACCTTCTTGTTGTACATGGTTTCTACGTCGCCTTGGACGTGGAAGTAGATGAGCTGCCCGATTGGCATCGCCGCGTAGACGCGCACGGGTTGTGAGACCGAAATCTCGAGCGTCCAATGATTACAAAAGCCGACGTCGCCTTTGCCTGCTGTTGCATGGATATCGATTCCGAGGCGACCGATGCTGGATTTGCCTTCGAGAAAGGGAACGTGTTTGTGGGCTTCAGTGTACTCGAGGGTCGAGCCGAGGTAGGTGATTCCGGGATCTAGGACGAAACCCTCCTCGCCGATTTCGAAGCGTTTAATCGGGTTGTGCTTCTTCGCGTCCAGGACCTCGTCAGTGTAAGTTGCGAGGTGTTTGCTTAGATGAACGTCGTAGCTGTTCGTTCCGAGCGATTCGCGTGAAAAGGGCTCGATGACGATCTCGCGGAGTTCGATTGAATCGAGAATGGCTTGGTCGGAAAGGATCATATGATATGCGCCTCTTGCTAACTCAGGGTGCCCTTAAGGACTTCGACGAGGCGTGGAAGGTTTTTGGACGTAATGCCTGCGACGTTAATGCGGCCGCTGTCAACGATGTAGATACTGTGATCTTGGCGAAGCCCGATCGCTTGTTCCTTGGTTAGCCCTGTAAAGGAGAACATGCCTTTCTGCTCTTTCAAAAAGCTGAAATCCCGGCCGACGCCAGCGGCTTCGAGAGCCCTGACAAATTGGTCGCGAACTTCGTGGATGCGTTCTCGCATGGCTGTGACTTCGGTAATCCATGTTGATCGCAAATCGGCATTGCCGAGCACGGTTTCAACGATAGCTCCACCATGAGCTGGCGGGTTCGAGTAGTTGGTGCGAACGGCGATTTTCACCTGGCTGGTTACGCGTTTGGCTTCGTCTTCATTTCCTACAACGACGTGTAGGGCTCCGACGCGTTCGCGGTAGAGGCCGATGTTCTTGGAAAAGGATTGGCATACGAACAGTGCTTTTCCGGTTTGGGCGAAAGCTCTTACGCAGTAGGCATCGGTTTCGATGTCCGTCCCAAACCCTTGATAGGCGAAGTCCAGGAGGGGAATCCAGCCGGCGTTCGCAGCGATTGCGGCTACTTCGTCCCATTGGGCAGGAGAAAGGTCGGCACCGGTCGGATTGTGACAGCAAGCGTGCAGGATTACGATGTCACCTGCGGGAATCGTTTTGATCGATTCGATGAAAGCAGGATAGTCGAGGCTTAGAGTCGATTGATCGAAGTAAGCATATGTTTGAGGCTCGAGTCCGGCTGCAGAGAATATGCCCTTGTGGTTAGCCCAGCTCGGATTGCTTAGCCAAACGCTATTTGCTTCGAGACTGGAGGAGATGAAGTCTGCTGCGACCCGAAGGGCTCCTGTGCCGCCGGGCGTGTGGGCGGTGATGATACGGCCTTTGAGCGAATCGGCTAGAGAGTTACCGAAGCAAAGTTTCTGAGTGAGAGCTCCGTAATTTGGGCTACCCGTGATCGGAAGATAGCTCTTGGTGGCGTTGGTCTCGACTATGCGTTTTTCCGCCTCGCGGACGGTTCCAAGGATTGGAGTGACGCCAGAATCATCGACGAACACGCCAACGCTAAGATTGATTTTATCCGGATTGGAGTCGGCCTTGAATGCTTCAGTGATACTGAGGATAGGATCTGCGGGAGCTAGTGATACGGAATCGAATTGCGACATGATCTTTTTCTGTTAACGGCCTGGTTTAGAGACACGATCGATCACCGTAGAATCAAGGAAACTTCTGTCAATGTCGAGATGTGTGAAATCGTCGATTAAGAATTGGGTGGACTGTCGTTATCCAAGGGCTAGACAGAAGGCTCCCGTTTCAAAATTTTGGGGAGTCATGTTGAACCTGCCCCAATTGAAACGCGGCTTTCCGAGCCCGCACCTGTTAGCTGCGTTTTCGCTCTATTTGATTTCCGAACAATTGGCACAGTCCGCAGTCCGCAGTCCGCAGTCCGCAGTCCGCGGTCCACGATTCCGCGACCGCACGGGTGGTTATCGATTGGGACGCGAGACCGCACGAAGACCCATCTCCACCGGGCGTGTCTTGGAGGACTTTCGAGAACGAGGCAGTCGGGCAAGCAGTCAGCTTCTATGTTCATTTGCCGCCAAACTATAAGGACTCGGGCTCGAATCGCTATCCGGTCATTTATGATTTGCACGGGAACTGGAAGACTTCTTTCACGAGTTCAACGATATGCAGTTATTAGACCAAGGGATTCGGGATGGTCGGTGGCCTCCGATGATTATGGTGTGCCTAAATGGTGGGCGGACGACCTTTTACAAAGATTCCTCTGACGGGAAGATTCTTTTGGAGATAGTTGTCATTAAAGAGTTGATACACCATATCGATGCGACTTTTTTTGAACGATTGCTAAGTGCGAAGGGCGTTGTATCGAAGGGTATTCAATGGGAGGCCGTGGGTCGACGCGGTTGGCGATGACATATCCTGAACTTTTCTGTTCACTAAGCTGCCAGTCAGGTAATGTGCCTCGCACTTTGTGAATGTTCGATCCGGAAAAGCCGGACGAGCATTAAAACGATTCCTTGGGCCCGAACAAGCAGAGCTTTATCGATAATTACGCCTTCGAGCATCTAAAGAAGAATTTCGATTGGATTTGCGGGAAGCTACGAATTCATATTTTTGTGAAACGAAAGACCGGGGCCACTTGGTCTCGACCCTTGATTTTTATCAAGCGTTGCTGGAAATGGATGTGAAGCATACGTATTTGGAAATCGAAGACATGGACCCCGATCGGAAAGCGACGACGAAACTCTATTCCGAAATTTGGTTCGACTATCACGTGGAGTCATTGAGCCGAGCGGGCGGCCTGGAGTAAGAATTTATTCGCTAATTTTGAAGCAGCTGGCTGACTATCCTCGGGCTTGATAGCCTGCAATTGGGGTTTGCAATAATTGTCCGAATCTTTTGGCGTGCGAGCTTCTCTCGACAACGCGAACATGCTAATGTCTGTATTTATGATTATCCCGAAAGATGATCTCTCTCGCCGCTCATTTCTGAAAACCGCTGCGTTGGCATCTGCCGCGGCAACGGGACCGTTGATTTTGAATGCGTGCCGCAAGTCCGATTCTAAACGGCCACGCGTCGGCAGCGGGGAACACACTTACGAGGTTTACCACGATTGGGGGATGGACAGTCTGCCGAGCGGTCACAGTTACGGCGGCGCGTCGCACGGAGTGGCTGTCGATGCGGACGGGCTCGTATACGTCACCCACCAGGGGACACCCGACTCGATGTTCGTCTTCGATCCCGACGGGAAGTTTATAAAATCGCTCGTTAGCAACCATCGAGTCAAAGGCAAAGATGGCAAGATGGGAGGGAAGGGCCACGGTATCGACATTCGCAGAGAGGGAAATCAGGAGTTCGCTTATCTCTCGCCGAACGACTCCTCGCTTTCTTACTCGAAGACGACTCTAGATGGCGAAGTGGTTTGGAATAAGGGCCGTGAGGAATTGGACGAAGCCAGCGACAAGCTTGGCGAAAAGGTCAATTTCCGTCCGACTAACGCCAGCTTCCGGCCAGATGGTGGGTATTATCTCGGAGATGGTTATGGCAGCAACTTGATTTTTGAATACGACAAAAATGATCGCTTCGTTCGGGCGATCGGTGGAAAGGGGAAAGAGGTTGGCCAATTTTCCACGCCGCATGGGCAGTGGCTAGACGACCGCGATGGGACGCCGAAACTTGTCGTTGCCGATCGTGCGAATAAACGACTCCAATGGTTCGGCATGGACGGGAAGTATCTCAAGAAGCAGGACGGGTTCCTTTTTCCGGCGGACATCGACGTGCAGGGAGATCTCATGCTCGTTCCCGATTTACATGCCCGTGTTACAATTTTGGATAAGGAAAACAAGGTCGTTGCTCACCTTGGAGATGATGAGGCCTGGCGTGCTAAGGTGCTCGACAAGAAAACCGCCATGCGCACGAAGCGCAACCTCTGGGAGCCCGGTAAGTTTGTTCACCCGCACGATGCGTGCTTTGATCACGACGGAAATATATTCTTGGCCGAGTGGGTCGTGTCAGGACGCGTGAGCAAGCTGGTGAAAGTCGGGTAGAGTTTTTGCCCACCGATCACGACTGGGTGATTTTTATAGGGGCATCGGTTGCGGCGACCGCAAAAGTAGCTAAAACACTAACTAATGGTCGGTGCAAGCTACGCCCCACAGTTTCTCCTTGAAGGGTCACTTCACCCGCACGAGTTTCATGATGCGGCCGTCGATATTCCAGTCTTGTACGTAAAGGTTGCTGTCTTTGTCCCAATAGGACCCATGCGTTCCGGAGAAGATGCCTTCTACCCAGTCTTCCTGTTGAACTTTGTACAAAGACTCTCCGGGGTTGGCTTTGTACCCAAGCACGGATACGACTGAGTTGTTCTTGTCGAGTATGTATACGCGGCCTTCGAGACTGGGTACCGATACGTAGTCACCTCGAATTGCGACAGACGTTGGCATGTTCAGGTTAGTTGCAACTACTTCGATGAAGTTCCCGTCTAGATCGTAGTGCAATAGCCGCCCGATAGGCAAATGATTGCGGTCGCAGATCAATAAGCGCGGCGGATCGTAGCGGGTGTCCAATGTCATTCCGTGGGGCGTGTGGAATTCTTTGAGGCCGTCACCTTTCTTGCCGAAGTGGGCTAGGTACTTGCCGTTCTTGTCGTATTTGAAAATGATATTGCTGGAGTAGCCGTCGGACAAAAATATATCGCCATTGGGCGCGACGGTAATCGCCGTCGGTTTTAAGGTAGTCAAGGCGAGTCCCGATTCATTGGTTAAGCCAAGAGTTAGGACGATATCTCCAGATTGGGCTTCGAACTTTATTCCGACCCCGCCTTTGTTTCGTGCACCGTAAATATATTCGACGCCGTCTTCTTCGCGGATTTCCATGTCGTGAAGGTTGCTGTGCTCCTCGTCGATGAATGAGCGTAAAACCTTCCCTGAGGGATTGAAAACGACGACTCCCTTGTCCGCACTTGTATAAATGTTTCCAGCTTTATCGATGACTACCGATCCGTGAGTCGGACCTAAGACGGATTTGCCATCGGAACCGAGGCCCCAGCCTGTAACGGTATCGAATGTCATGATACCACTTCCCATCCTGACTGAGCCAAATGTGGTTGAAAGGAGAATGAGGGTGGCGAGAATGCAGAGGGAGTTTTTCATGGGGTTGCGTGTGTGGTTAATTAGTTAATGGTTGGCTGCCAACCAATGGCGAATGAACAAGGGAGTGTAAATACTAGCCGCAATTTACAATCAGCCAGTTCGCAACAGCATCTAGCTGAGCGTGGCGGTGGTCATTGAAGCTGTGGTCGGCACCTTCTATTATTATGTGGTCCACGCGGTCGCCTAGCCGCTCTTTTATATCAATGCTGTCCTGTGGAAGCACGACATCGTCAGAGCTTCCATGAAGGAGGAGCCAGGGTGCCGTTACTTGATCGGTTTTCTCGATCACCGTGCCAACGATCTGGCAGAGGTCATCCATGAAGGCTTGCGATAGCGGGCAGTCTTCGTCCTCCCACATGCATCCTTGGTTCGGGGTTTCATTGCCAAATTCGGTTTGCGCGAATTGCTTAGTGTTAACCATGCCCGCTAGAGAGACCATCCGTTGGATTTTATCGCTCTTCGCGGCAGTTAAGACTCCGATCGCCGCACCCATGCTGTGGCCGATGTAGGCGATCTTTTTGTCTCCCACTGCGTTCAACACTGCCTCGAGATCTGTGACGCCTTTCGAGACGCAGGAGTCGTTGAAGGCACCTTCGGATTTTCCGTTGCCTGAAAATGAAAACGCCAGAGCGGTAAACCCCGCTTGATTGAGAGCTTCAGCTGTATCCGCAATTACGGGACGGTCACGGTTGCCGGTTACGCCATGACCCAGCAGCACAATCCAGTCGGAAAATCGGCCATCGCTTTCCAGGAGCTCGTAGTCGATTTCCTCGCCGGAGGAGTTCCTGATCGTGGTTGCCATGATTAGGAGGTTCCTTTTCTTCCGGGGAAGGTCAGCTCTGCGATGCCGGACTTGTCGTATTCGCCTAGCCCGAGTTCGACCATCCTTTTATATTGCTCCAGGGTTGCGACGGCGAGCGGGAGTTTGAGTCCGTGTTTGGCTGCCTGATCCAGGGCGATCCCGGAATCCTTGGCGGCGTGTTCAGCTGAGAAATAGCATTCGTGGTCGCGACTGAGCATGTCTTCGGCGTCAGTCTCCAGCACGCGAGAATTAGCACCAGTCTGGCTGAATACGCGGCAGAGCATTTCCAGATCCAGGCCCAGAGCGTGGCCGAGGCCGAGGCCTTCTGCGAGGGCGGCGGTATTGACGTTCATTACCATGTTGACGAGCGCTTTAACTTCCGCCGCCTTGCCAGCTTGGCCAACGAAGCTGAGGTCTTTGCTCATGTCGTCGAGCATGGGCTTGATCGCGTTAAACGTCTCTTCGTTTCCGCCAATCATGAGGTACAATTCGCCGTTCCGGGCTTGGGGAATGCTGGATGCCATGCAGGCTTCCAGTGATTCGGCACCGACCTTAGCGGACTCGGCTTCGAGTTTTCGGTGGAGGTCGGGCGACAAGGTCGCGCAGTTAATGAAGAGTGTGTCTTTGGCACGTGTGAACAGGTTGTCATCTCCAAAGAAGATGGCATCCATGGCAACGTCGTTGGTGACCACCGTGAAAACGATGTCCGAACATGCAGTTAGGTCTGCCAGCGTCGGGCTAGCAGCGGTGCTGAGTTCGCTTGCTAGAGCGTCCTTGATCTCGTTGTTGATATCGAACACGCCCGATATTGCGTATCCACAGTCCTTCAGTCGGCGGGCCATGTTCGCCCCCATCCGGCCTAATCCTACAAAGCCGATTTTTTTGTCTTTCATTATATGGTCAGGGTAAAAGTTTTGCGATTGGAAGATCACAGCCATCGCTTCGGAAGGCGTCGCACAAGGAATCTTTCTCGCTGCGTCGGCTGTTTCGACAAAAAATCCCGGTTTCTTCTAGCGGAACGCGGGATTCGTTTAATAGGGCTTAGCTGAAATCCTTAAGGATCAAACGCCTCATGAAAGAACCTCTTTGTGGAATTCCGTCCAGTCGTCCAAATTGTTGAGGTTGGGGGCGTCTGAAATCGCGGCCGAATCGTCGAGGCCAGCTGCCCTCAGGATTTCGTTTCGCGTGGCGTCGTCGTGATGATACTGGGTGATCTGCCGGTTTAGTTTGGCTATTCCTGAAGGGGTGAGGCTTCCGTTTTGAGCGACCCAGTTTTCACACTCGATGTAGCTGGGTTTGTTTTCGCTGACGAAGGCCCGGAAGGCGTCTGCTTCGATACTCAAGGCACCTAGGACCATGCTGTCGTAGCCACCGCCGATATCGGGATAATCGCCGTGGAGTAGCCCAGTCGCCTTAAGCGAGACTTTTTGCCAAAGTCGAGGCAGATGCATGATGCCCAACGGGCCAGTTAGGCTAGACGAAATAAGAGGGATGTAATTACTCATAGTAATGATGGTTTGTGGATCTGATTTGCTCCAAAAAATAAACCAAAGCATTTAAGATGCCTCGGAAAGAACGCAAGCATTCAATCGTCTGACCGAGAAATTTTACAGTTGAATTCCCTGATGCCTGGGAAGCGATGGACCGATGATGCGGGCCCTAGCGATATTAAGGTTACTGTCCAAGTTCGAGAGCCCGTATGCGGGAAACCCGCCGTGAAATAGGTTTGCTTTCTTCGGCAATTGCGAGGGCACGGAAGTCCGGCAACTCGAAATCACGTAATCAGCCAATCCACCGGTGGAGAATTTGGATACCAAGAAGGACCGTGGAAAATCGTCTTCCTCAATCAGGCTGGTCCTCTCGACAAAATACGCGGAAATTCAACCATAGCCGAACTCTACAACCTCGAGAATGACGTCGCTGAAACCAACAATGTCGCCGAGGCCAATCCGCAAATCGTCCAACGCCTGACCCGAAACCTTAAAGAACTCATCGACCGCGGAACAAGTCGTCCCGGGCCAGCCCAATCAAACGACACGCTGGTTGACTTCAGGCATACCCAATCCGAACGATGGGGACCCGCATTGCAGGATGCCTAATCAGGCTGCCTGACCAATCGCCCCAAATACTCGTACTCGTCAAACGCTTCCGCGCCACCAACCACGCGGGGATCTTCGTTGTGCCTAAGTTTAGAGAATAGCTTTCCCTTCAGTTCCTTGAGTTTATCCGCGTATTCGGCGCTATTCGCTACATTGGAGATCTGAAAAGGGTCGATACGCAGATCATATAATTCATCGGCTGGACGAAGCCCGCAGGAAAGCTGCCAGTATATACCCATACCCAAATCGTCTTTGTGATCGATGATATAGCTTTTGGTAGGGCTCGCATCAATATCCATGTAGGTCTTTCCGTGATAACTTCCTTCAGGGTGACCCGCCGGCCAACGCTCAGGTTGAAAGTTATGGACATAAAGAAAATCGTCCGTGCGAATCGCCCGCATAGGAGTCCCTCCCGGGTTATTCTTTTGGGCCAAGGTGTGGCGTTCCTTTCCCATCAACACGTACTGGCGATCCGAGCTAATTCGACCGTTAGCGTCCGATTTCAGAACAGGAAGCAAGGACCGCCCTGTCGTATTTGGCAGAATATTCACGCCAGCCGCTTCAAGAAACGTTGGTGCCAGGTCGGTAGTACTCACAAAATCGGTGACCACTCGATCCTGAGACACACGACCAAGCCATTTCATAGCCAAGGGAACACGTGTACCGTAATCGTAGAGATTCGACTTTCCTCTGGGGAAAGGCCAACCGTGATCACCAGTCATCGCGACTAGTGTATTTTCCAATTCGCCGTTCACCTCCAATAAGGCAAGCGCTTCCCCGACCTGGCGGTCAAATCGCTCTACCTCAAAGTAGTAATCCAGAATGTCCGTTCGAATAATCTCCGTGTCGGGAAAAAACGGCGGAACCTCGACATCCTCTAGCTTCATACCTGATCGCAAACCGGACTCCCATCGGTATGCGCGATGAGGATCAGAAGCTCCAAACCAGAAGCAAAATGGCTGATCCTTCGGACGCTCTTGCAAAAAGGCTTCAATACTCGGAAACGCTTTCCCTGCAACCTCTTTGCCTCCATCGGACCCAGGACCAAATGCTTTTCTGTAGGAACCTACAAAATAGCCGGCCTCTTTCAGAGCCTGTACATAAGAAGGAAATCCCTCGGGATAATTACTCCAGAGATTTCCTCCCGATTTTAGTCGCCAATGATGCTGTCCGGTAAGAATTGCGTTCCGAGACGGGGTACAAGAGGGGGAGGAAACGTAAGCGTTGGTGAACAAAACCCCACTCGCTACGATTCGATCGAAAGTCGGTGTTTTCACCACCGCGTCTCCATAGGAACTTGAATGTGGCCAGCCCCAGTCATCGGCGATCGCGAGAAATATATTGGGGCGTTTGTCATTGCTGTCTTCAGCCAAAAGACCGCTCGCGAACAAGCACAAGGCCAGGAGCGATATAAGAGAGAATTTGAAGATTTGTCTCACGATCAAAATTAAATCCATCGGAGAAGGTGAGATCAATGACGAATTCCGTAATTCGAATCTAAGAACCAAGCGCTCCATATCGTTTATGCTCTTTCGTAAAACGAAATTCCTGCATTACAAAAAATATCTCAACGCAATATAGATTTGCTTCGTCTCGTCCGGTGGTTCAGGTACTGTGGGATTAGTTAATAGATAAACCTTCAATCTTTGTCATGAATATTCGAATTGTATCCTTATTTGTAGCTTGTTCCTTGCCTTTCACGTCTCTTATTGGTGCTGGTTCAGGTCCGGAGTGGACTGATGTTGCCGAAGCTGATAAAACGCTCATGGGCGACTATGTTGGCGAGTGGACGAATCCTGAAGGCGGTTATCAAAAAATTAATCCGAGTATTTGTGCTCAAGTTATTAACGTGGACAAAGGACTCTATCATTTGAAATTCACTCAGGACCACAACTTGCGGGCGGAAGTTTATTTTTCCGGCGATGCGGTTTTGAAAGGAAAGGCGATTGTCGCAAAAAAGAATGGTTGGGATATCCGCGTAACCGATTCTGGTTTGACGGGTAAGGGGAAGATTGGCGACAATGTTGAGGCGTTCTCGCTAAAACGCGTGAAGCTCGGATCGCCTACGATGGGTGCCAAGCCGGCAAAGGGGGCGATCGTGCTGTTGGGAAAAGGTGGAATGGGCGAATGGCAGCATTCTGACGGCCGCGAGGCCACTTGGTCACTTATAGAAGGCGGAGTGATGGAGATCAATCCGAAGGCGAAGAACAAAGGCGCTGATCCGGCAATCGGCGGCGATCTTTTTACGAAGCGCAGTTTCAAGAGCGTGCGCTATCACATGGAATTTCGCTATCCGGTCGAGCCGGGCAAGAGCGGTCAAGGCCGAGGTAATAGCGGACTCTTTTTTCAAGGATACGAGGCCCAGCTTTTAAACAGCTACGGTTTGGAAGGTCTGTGGAATGAACTAGGTGGACTTTATAAAATGTCGCCTCCAAAAGTGAATGCAGCCCGTCCGCCGATGGAGTGGCAGACCTATGATATTAATTATACGGCTGCGGAATTTGAAAACGGAAAAATGAAATCGCTGCCGCGCATTACGGTTCGGTTGAATGGGATTGTTGTTCAGAAGAATGAAGAGCTGCGTCACCAAACAGCGCATGTGCAGAAAGATCGCGCGGATCCGGCTCCGAGCGAAGCGATGCCGATTAAGCTGCAGGATCATTCGAATCGTATTCAATTTCGTAATATTTGGATCAAAGAATTGTGATCTCAATACGAGGGTGAGACCTTTTTAAGGTACAACTTATTGAGCTACCCGTAATATGGAGGAGAATATTATCCGATCTTTCCGGTTTTTTTGTCCTAAACGTTCTATGAATTAATTGGATAATGATGTCAGGATCCGCTTTGCGGATACAGGTCGACTAGCGGCGCATAGGTTTTAATAAGGTAATTTTGATCGAATATTGGCGACCCTGACGATTTTTTGAGTTTGTGCTTGCGTCGCTCAACACCTAAAGATCTTCATCGCGAAGGTATCGCGAAGGTATCGCGAAGGTATCGCGAATTTTAGCGATTCTGATTTGTTCTTTCCACCAATTTCATTCGCAGAAAAAAGGAAACGCCGTGAGAACCGGCGACAGTCGCGCTGAGGTATGGAGCATTCGAAGAATGTTCCGAGTCCTAATGCTTGCTGCGAGTAAAATGCCAATCGTGACGCTAAGGCGTCTCGGTTAACACTTGTCGCGTAAACAAGGGGTATAGAGTGATTCGATCTTGGGAGTTCCGCTGTTGCGGCACGCTATAGGTCGATCACCTCGTATCAGGACTATCTTTCAGTAATTGATCGAAGTTGCCTGAACGGTGGGCCTACGGGTTTTCTGTATTCATTTTTTCGTGATGATTAACTGCTTCATACGAAAATTATATGACAACTCAAAATTCGAACAACCATACTGCTACATTTACGCGTCGCGGGATAGTCATCGCGTCGTTGTTGGCGATGCCGTTTTTAAATGGCGACGAGACGGTGGAGCTTGATCCATTTATCGTTGGCGCAACACGGACGGAACGTGCTGCTGATACTTTGGGAGTGAGTGCTGATAGTCTTGTTGGCAGTGAAATTGAAAAAAGGATGTACCGCGATCTGAGGCATGCGTTGTTCAATGTGAGCGGCGTGTACGCTCCCAGCGATGAAGCGTTGGCGTCGACGAGTGAGATCATGATTCGAGGGAATTCTGGCTCGAGAGTTCTGAGTATTGTCGATGGGGCGAAGACGAATTCGTCGATATTTTCGGCTGGTCGATTCATGGCTGGCGCGAGCGGGTTTAACTTGGATAGCGTCGAAGTGATTCGAGGAGCCCAAAGTACGCTTTATGGGTCTAGCGCTATTGGCGGAGTTATCTTGTTGGAAACGCGGCGAGGTAGCGGAGCTCCGAGCTACGCGGTGACGATGGAGGCGGGTTCCTTCAATAGCTATTTGGCTGCGCTTCAGGGACAGGGCGAGTCGGGCGATTTGGACTTTTCGTTTCACTTGGCTGGCCAGGAAAGCGACAACGAGCGTTTGGATAATGAAGGCAAGATGAAAAGCTATTCGTTTCGTTTCGATTATGATGTGAGCGAAAACACGACGGTGGGGATTGTTTCTCGAGGGGAATTCTCGGACTACAGTAATCCAAGCGGCGACTTGACCCCACCGCCGTCGGCTCGCATCCAAAGCGACGCTGCTGTGATGAGCGCTTATGTCGAAACGGTTAAGAATGAATGGACGCAAAAACTTTCGTTGTCGTTGCTCGACGAATACTATCGCCAAACGGGATCATTGTACATCGGCGACGCGAGCAATGTGTCTTTGGACTGGCAAAATGTTATAGATGTTTCCGAATCGATGCGATTGGTCGCAGGTTCAACCTGGGAGGCACAGGAAGGAAATGATAATTCGTTTCCGGAAAGCGAAGGAGAGAACTGGGCTCTATTCGCCCAGGCAGAAGTCGCCGCAAGTGAGAGTGTGAATTTTGTCGTTGGGGCGCGTTACGACGATTATGAATATGCTGGATCGAAGTCTACGCTTCGGGCGAATGGTTCGTGGATGCTGCCTTCGAAGACGAAACTCCGAGCTGCAGTAGGTAGCGCATTTAGATCGCCGAATTTCTTCCGTCTATTTTCGACTTCTCTGTTCGCCCTCGGCAATCCGAGTTTGAAACCAGAAGAGAGCGAGAGTTGGGAGATTGGATTCGATCAGTATTTCAGCGATGGCAATGGGCAGTTTGGACTAACCTATTTTTGCAATGATATCGAGAACCTGGTTACGTGGATTCCGACCACCGGGTGGGATGGCACTTACGTGAATCGCGATGTCGCTGAAAATTACGGCGTTGAAGCGTATGCCGACTTTCAGCTTACGAATATCTGGAGTGCAAGCGTCGCCTATACGTGGACGGAATCGGAATCGACTAATCTCGAGTTCGGATCGACGACGCGTCAGCCGGGAGTGCCTCGCCATCAAATTAGTCTCGTCAATGACCTTTGGATCGACGAAAAATGGTCGACTGGCGTAGGAATAAATTACATATTGGGCCGCGAAAGCTTCGGGAGTACCGGCATCGATGACTATGTATTGGTCCGATTGTATGGGCGTTATCGTATGTCGGATAGCCTTTCGCTGACAGGGCGTTTAGAGAATGCGCTCGATGAGGATTATACCTTCATTTATTCGAGTTTTTCAGGCAGGGTGCCAGCCAGAGGGTTGGCAGCCTTCGGTGGATTGGAATGGCGATTCTAGGGTCAGGATATACAATCGGATCGGATGCTTCGCAGAATGAATAGAATGATGGCGAATGGGTGGAATCGAAATCGTGATTGGTTTCAGGTCGGACAGATCTGGAATCTATCTATCGTCACTGTGTTCATTTTGAGTTTGCCATGTGGTATCGCGGAGGCCGATCGTGCCCCGGTTCTCTATGCTAATAACTTTAGTATAGAAAAATACGATACGCATACCCTTTTGACGGTTCGCAACCCCTGGCGCGGGGCGGAAAACCTTTCTTTTGAATATGCTTTGGTTTCGAAAAAATCTCCTGTCCCTGATTTACCCGTTGAGGTGCAGGTCGTTCGTACGCCTGTCGAACGAATGTCGGTCCTGGAGACGGTCTATTTAGGGCATGTGCAGGCTTTGAATCTTTACGATCAGCTGGCTGGTATGCCTCATTTGAATTATACGAACGACCAGAGGGCTTTAAGGCAGGTTGAAAATGGATATACTAAGGAAATTCAGACAGGCAATTCTCTGAATATCGAGTCGTTGCTGATGTTGAAGTCGGATTTGATTTTCACCAGCGCTATGGGCAATCCGCAAATCGATGCTCACCCGCAACTGCAGCGGGCGAAGCAGCCGGTCGTTGTAACTGCTGGATATATGGAAGAGCATCCGTTGGGTCGTTCTGAATGGATTAAATTTACAGCGGTTTTTTTCGACAAAGAGAACGAAGCGACAGAGATATTCGATAGGATATCTAGCGAGTATAATCGTTTGGCCAACATGGTGAAACGGACAGGGAACCGTCCAACTGTTGTTGCGAACGCTCCGTTTGGCGGAGTTTGGTATGTTGCGGGAGGACGAAGCTATATGGCCCAAGCGATTGCTGATGCGGGCGGCGATTACGTGTTTTCGGATGATCGTTCGTTCGGTGGTGTTCCGAAGGATTTCGAGAGCGTTTATTTTCGAGCTGGTTCGGCTGATTTCTGGTTAAACCCCGGTCCGTCCCGGTCATTATCCTCTTTGCTCGAATTGGATGAGCGCTTCAATCGATTCAAGGCATTTGGGAAAGGGGGAGTATTCAATAATACATTGCGGGTTAACGCGTATGGAGGAAATGACATTTGGGAGCGCGGAACGCTTCACCCGGAGGAGGTCCTGGCAGATTTGATAGCGATCATGCATCCGAAATTGCTGCCGAAACACGAATTCGTCTACTATGAGCGGCTCGACTGAGGTAACGGTAGTTCAGGAAAAGGGGCGATACGCGCTTACGTTTGGCCTATTGGCGATCGTTACGCTGATTGTCTTAGTTGCGAATGTTTGCCTCGGATCGGTGATGATTCCGATTTGGGAAGTTATCGGTTCTTTTCTCGGAAGGGGTGAGGTTGATCCGGTGATATCGGGTATCGTTTTCGATTTCCGGTTTCCACGGGCTTTGACTGCGTTATTGGGTGGAGCGGCTTTGGCGGCTTCTGGGTTGATGATGCAGACGGTTTTTCGAAATCCGCTGGCGGACCCTTTCGTATTGGGAGTTAATAGTGGTGCGAGCCTAGGCGTAGCGGTGGTGTTGTTACTGTTGGCCCCTTCCGGAGTGGCATTGACGCAGAATCTTCAACTTTCGGGTCACTTGCTTGTAGTGTTGGCGGCTACTGGCGGGGCGGCAGCTGTTTTAGCGGTATTATTGGTTTTAGCTCAGCGAGTAGATGTAATGTCTTTACTGATACTTGGATTGATGATTAGCTACGGGATAGGGTCGATGGTGAGTATATTGATGTTCTACAGTATGGCGGAACGTCTTCAGTCGTTTTTCAGTTGGTCGTTTGGGAATTTCGGAAATACAACGTGGTCTCAATTTCGCGTGTTCGCTCCGGTTATTTTGCTGGGCTTAGGCGGATTGTTTCCGTTGTTTAAAATTCTGGATGCGTTTCTTTTGGGAGAACGGTATGCGAAGAGTATGGGCGTTAGGGTAAAGAGCGCCCGCATTATGATTCTGGGGAGCGCTTCATTGTTGGCGGGAGTGGTGACAGGATTTTGCGGACCGATAGGATTCCTGGGAATCGCTGCGCCGCATTTATGTCGCTTTCTATTTAGGACGGCGGAACATCGTATTTTGGTTCCAGCCTCGATGCTGGTGGGAGGATTGGTAGCGTTGGTAGCAGATTTGATAGCCAAGGCGCCCGGACTCGAATCGACGCTTCCTTTGAACGCGGTAACTGCGTTGATGGGCGCGCCTGTGATTATGGTAGCGCTGCTTAAGCAACGAAATTTGAAAAAGGTATTCGGTTGATGGGCGAGGGGAATACGATTTTGGAAACTTCGCGCTTGAAGATTGGATACTCTTCTAGGAAGAGGAAAGAGTCTGTCGTTGCGGAGAATCTGTCGCTTTCGCTGCGAAGCGGAGAGCTCGTATGCTTGCTGGGACCGAATGGAGCGGGAAAGTCGACTTTGATTCGATCGCTCGCAGGCTTGGAGGAACCGCTGGGGGGATTGATCAAATTGAATGGTCGAGATATCCGTTTGATGTCGCCTAAGGAAAAGGCTCGTTTGACGAGCGTCGTATTAACGGATCCGGCTCCCGTGGGAATGTTTACCGCTTATAGTTTGGTAGCTTTGGGGAGACACCCGCATACGCGGTGGACCGGTAGCCTGAGGGAGGAGGATAGAGAGCGAATCGATTGGGCTTTGCAGGTAGTAGGAGTTGAGGAATTGGCTACTCGCCAGGTAGGTGAATTGAGCGACGGCGAACGTCAAAAAGTGATGATTGCCCGCGCCTTGGCTCAGGAGGCGTCGATTCTCATTTTGGACGAGCCGACGGCATTCGTGGATTTGCCGCGGAGGGTAGAGTTGATGCGTATATTGGGTGATTTGGCAGGCGGAGTGGGCATTGCGGTTTTATTGTCTTCGCATGATCTGGAGTTGTCCCTGCGTTGCGCCGACAAGCTTTGGATTATGAACTCGGTTGGAGAGATTGAGGTTGGGGCTCCGGAGGATTTGGCTTTGGGTGGAAAAATCGCCTCGGTGTTTGCGAGCGATAAGATCGATTGGGATGGGGAGCAAGGAGGGTTCCGCTTGCGTCGCGAAACGGCTCGTTTTGCTCGAGTGGAAGGCGATGGAGACGTTGGTTTGTGGACTCGGCGAGCTTTGACGCGGATGGGTTATGTCATTCGGAGCGACGGCGATGAGTCCGTGAGCATTTCATTTGAAAAGCGCGACGGCCATGTGGTCTGGAATGTAACCTTCGCGGAAGGAGAAAAGCGCTTTCGGTCACTGGACGCGCTATGCGCTTGGGTTAGGGAGCATCTAGTAGACGAAGCGGCGCTAATGGATTCTCAGAAATAGGTTCATCCTGCAAATAAGCTGTAAGAGTTTATTCTGTAGGTCGCCTTCTTGAGGAGGCATTCATATTTTTGACCCGCCAGCGACCCGTCCGATAGTTAATTATTATCTATTAAAGCTAACGTATTCAACAGTCTCTAAAAGACTGAAGACCTTGATGCTTTCCGAGTTGGAAAAGCATGTCGAACCCGAGGCCCATAGGTTATTCAAGAGTAGTCTGCTTTCTATCAATCATGAATTGATTATGGTAGCGGCGGTCCAGGCATGGGCACACTGCGCCCGACGAAATTAGGTGTTCTAGGAGTGTGGCCCTTCTTCGAATGAAGGACGAGACCATCCTGAGTGTTCAGAGTTTTCATATAATAGCAAAAAGACTGGGAGCGATAGTCGCTCCCGGCCTGGTTTACCCTCTTGGTCCCTAAAATTTGATGGACCCTATGATCGGCGATTGAGGAAACCGCGGGTTCCAAGATCGAGTTTGCGGAGCGAGCTTACGGATGCAGCAAGCTCGTTAGCGGACAGCGTGTTGTCTTGATTGGTATCGCCGTCTTTCATGATAATCGCAGCTCCGTCTTCAGGAAGCAGGCACAGAGTGATGACGCCTTTGGAGCGTTCGTATTCCGAGATAACGCCTTTTTCGACGAGCGATTCGCGGCGTTCGAGGATGGTAGTCTGACGTTGGTCGTAAAGACCTTCGATGGAATTCGCTAGTTCGATACTGTCGAGCGCTCCGTCGTTGTTGCGGTCGTGGTTAGCGAACATTTGAGCGACGATTTTCTCCGAATTCGGATGCTGCCCCAGCATTTTGTTCGCGAAAGTTTCGGCGAATTAAGCAGTGGTTACGATTGCGGCTGCGATTAAAGCGATGATGATTTTCGAAGTTTTCATAGTCTGTATTTTCCTGTTTTTAGATTTTGGTTTTCAAAGGACCGAAGAGTGTTTCTTCGTTTGGTATGTGCCTAGTAAACCACAGGAAAATTACAGAACCCACGCACTTGCATTACGTTTTTGTAATGTAAGCAAACCTGGAGCGAATTGTGTAAAAAAAGGCCGCTCGTTGCAGAACGGCCTTGAAAGGGGTTTCGAAGTAAATCGAGGCGTTCGACGCTACTTCTTCTTTTTATTGTTATTATTGCCGCCGCCTTGTCTCGCTTGGTTGGCGGCTCGTCGGGCCTGGGCTTGCTTTCGCTGTTCCACTACGCGTCTGGCGACAACGTCGACTTGTTTGACCTGTTGGGGCGTGAGAAATGTAGCTAGCTCAGTTTTGAAGGCCGCCGTATTGGCCTTCTGCTGAGTATCGAGCTCAGCTTTATCCGACCTGATCTTTGCTAGGATATCAGGAGCTGGAGGAGCTTTTCCGACGTATTTTTGGTTTTTCTTTCTGAATTTCTGAACATTGGCATTCCACTTCTGGACTGCCTTAATGTGGTTATTGTAAGCCTTCTTGAAGGCCTTCTCGGATTTACCTTCGAGTTTGAGCTGCTTGATGTAAATCGCAGTCGGATCTCCACCGGCTGGGCCCCCGGCACGGCCACCGCCACCGCCACGTTGTTGGGCGAACGCGGGTGCGTTGAAGAAGGTCAGTAACGCCAATCCGATGAAGGCGAGCAATTTGATACGTAGACGAGCTTTCACTATGCTGGTTTCTCTTTTGTGGGGGGTGAAGGGGGTGCTATAGCTCGATGATGTCGAACCTCGGGGTAGGTTCTTATCTCTTTTAAGAGCAGGCAAGCCAGAATCTTAAGATTTCGCTGGTTAGGTCGCATTTCGAATACACCTGCGCGAAGGAATCGCGAAATGGATAAGCTGCGATGAGTTCCTCTATGCTTCGATTGTATCGAGGCGATGTGACGATTCGTTGAAATCGAACGTCGGGGTTTTATTTCTTGCGACGCAGCCGTTTGCGACGCGCTATGGTTGCCTTCTAACGCTAACCCTCAATTGACTCCCTATGTTCTCCATCTTCTCTTTTGTAGCGTTCACGGCGATGGTCGCGATCGTTTCCTACCTTAAAACGCGAAACGACGACCATGCGCATGGCAAAGGTTACTTCTTGGCGGGCAATACGCTCACCGGCTGGGTTATCGCCGGTTCTTTGATGCTGACGAATTTGTCGACCGAGCAGTTGATCGGTTTGAATGGAAATGCTTACACGCACGGCGCCCAGGTAATGGCCTGGGAGATTATTGCGGCGTTCGCGATGGTGGTGATGGCGCTGTACTTTTTCCCTCGCTACTGGAAGGGGCAGATCGCGACGGTTCCTGAGTTTATCGAGAAGCGGTACGACAAGCAGACGCGGCGATTTCTTGGAGCGATATTCCTGATTTCGATTTTTACGAACTTCCTTCCATTTGTCCTCTACTCCGGAGCGATTGGGTTGAGTACGCTTTTTGGCGTTCCGGATTTGTTAGGCGTTAGCATTGGGTCCGCTACATGGATCATGGTTTGGGCGATTGGAATTTCGGGTGGGATCTACGCGATTTTCGGAGGTTTGAGAGCGGTTGCGATATCGGATTCGATCAATGGGTTAGGGCTTCTCGTCGGTGGATTGTTGGTGCCGGTCCTGGGATTAGTCGCGTTGGGCGGCGGGAGCATGCTCGCGGGTTGGGACGTGATCGTGGAGAATATTCCCGAAAAGCTAGATCCGATCGGAAAGCCTGGCGAAAACATCCCCTTTAGTACGCTCTTTACGGGGATGATAGTTATTAACGTATACTACTGGTGTACGAATCAGTCGATTGTGCAGCGAACGTTTGGGGCGAAGTCGTTGAAGGAAGGCCAGAAAGGCATTCTCATCGCTGCGTGCTTGAAGCTTGCTGGACCGTTTTACTTGGTGCTGCCGGGTATTATCGCTTTTCAGATGTTCGGGCCGGATCTTGCGGATAAGGATATGGCGTACCCGAGCCTTGTGACGGCGGTCTTGCCTTCCTATTTAGTCGGTTTCTTTGGGGCGGTTATTTTTGGAGCGATTTTGAGCTCTTTCAATAGCGGATTGCATAGTTGTTCTACGCTCTTCGGGCTGGACATTTATCGAGGCATGATGCGTCCGGATGCAACTGACGAGCAAACCGTAAAAGCAGGGAAGTACTTCGGCTTTGTCTTGGCGGTGGTTGCCATGAGCTTGGCTCCCCTAATCGGAAGAGCCGATGGACTGTTCGATCTAATGAAGAAGCTCGCTGCTGTCACCAATGTTCCGATACTGGCGATTATATTCATGGGAATACTGACGACGGGCGTGAGCACGAAGGCAGCGAAGATTTCGTTATTCACCGGAATGGGCTTGTTTGTGGTTTCCAGCTTTATTCTGAATAATATATTCTTTGGCGTAGAGATTCACTGGTTGCATGTTGCGGGAATGAATTTCGCGATTATGTGCGTGCTGATGCTAGTGCTCTCGAAGACTATGAAGGGGTCTGAGAATCGCGATACGGTCGCATTGGAACCCGAAACTGAAGGCGCCTGGGGCATGGCGAAAGGAATTGGCTTCACCGTAATCGTTTTGGTGTTTTTGATCTATACGTTCCTTCATAATTTGGGCAGCGCGTAGAACACATTTGGTGATTAACGGCTTCCTTGATGCATGTTTGGAAAATGTGTCGAGGACTTGTTGTATACGCGATGAGTAGCGAACAATGATATCGCGGAAACGATTTATTAGATTCCTTGGAAGCATTCCATTCGTTGGCGCTATTGGGGCGGGGTATATGCGATTTGCTGAACCGAACTGGTATGAAGTTACGGAAAAGACCGTGTCGATCGGCCGGTTCCGTACACCCCTTCGCGTTTTGCATCTCTCGGATTTTCACGCCTCGGAATCAGTCAGTCTTGAGAGTATCGAGAAGGCGATCGATATTTCGTTGGGTTTGGGAGGTGATATCGCGTTCCTGACAGGCGACTTTATCACTGGGAAGCTTTCCAATGAAAATGAATACCAGAGGATTCTGAAGAAGCTCAGTTCGCTAGTCCGAACGTATGCGTGTATTGGAAATCATGATGGTGGGAAATGGTCTGGATTGAATCATGGCTACAAAGATTTTTCGAAAGTGCGGACCTTACTTGAAGACAGTGGCGTAAAGCTTCTTTTTAATGAAGAGGAGCGAGTCGAGGTTTCGGGGAAAACCCTATCGCTTGTTGGTTTAGGCGACCTTTGGTCTGGAGATACAAAGCCCAAGGGAATTTTGAATACGGTTAGGTCGAGAGATGAGGCAGTGATCGTTCTAAGCCATAACCCGGATTCGAAGGAGTTATTGAAAAAGTATGATTGGGATTTGATGTGTTGCGGCCACACGCATGGAGGTCAGTTTGTGATACCTCTAATTGGGTTTCGGCCTTTTCTACCAGTGATTGATAAGAGTTTTCCCGAAGGGTTGTTAAGTTGGGGGAAAAGGCACGTTCATATATCGAGAGGAATTGGGAACCTGCATGGGTTAAGGTTTAATTGCAGACCCGAAATTAGTATTCTCAATGTAGTATGAGTTGGGGCGTATGAGATTTCGTCAGGATTCGCTTTGCGAATATAGGTCGGCTAAAAAGTCGAATAGGTTACGAGCGCTTGTTGGTGGTGAACGGGGCCTGTAGATGAGGCATTCATCGAGCGAGCAACCGAACCTAATGCCACGTTAGTGGCACCTGTGTTGCTGGAGGCAACCTTGACTGACGCCATTTTTCTTTCGTAGGGCCGACGCTTGCACCGTTCCGCGATAGAGGATCGTTTTTGGGTCCACGCGGCACAGCGCAAGCTCTGGCCCTAATGGTTGATTTGCAAGACCTGGCTCTTGAGTTCGTTGTATCTGCGGAAGACCGGGACGGTCTGCCCCGACCTTGAGCGGCTGCGGAGGTTATCGCTTTAATTGAGCGATGATCGGTTCGGCTAGGGCTCGCATTTTTTCGATGTCGGCGAGAACGGTTTTGGAGTCTCCAAATTCAGGGGTCATACCGAGTGTCGTTAGGCGCGTCATGACGCTTTCGTTTTGAATGGCGGACTCTAGGGCTTTGCGAATTACAGCTAGGCGCTCTTCGGGCGTTCCTTTAGGAGCGAGCCAAATGCGTGATTCTGTAATGGAGAGTTCGATACCATTTTCTTTGGCTGTCGGGGTATCGGGGAGAAGAGGGCTGCGCTCTTCGGAAAAAAGCATTAGTGGGCTGAGGCCGGATTCTCGAAAATTAATGAGTGCTGAGGTAGAGAAGAGACTGATGTCCGTATGGCCTCCCAGAATCGATGCAAGTCGTTTCGAGCCGCCTCCGGAAGCGACGACTCGAAATTCGAATCCAGCTTTGTGGGCCAGAATGATGGGGATGATGTGGGCAGCAGTACCGATTTCGGTAGCTAGTTTAATTGCTCCGCGTTGGACTTTTCCTCTTTCGATCATGCTGGTGACGGAGTTGATCGCCGAATCGGTTTTGACTCCCATTCCGAGATCGGTGAAGCCGGTCATTCCGATCACTTCGTAGTCGTTGTGATCGTATCGGGTGATTCCCATGAGTTTGGCGGAAATAAGGGCGTTTGGGTTCCAGATTCCAATCGTGTATCCATCGTTTGGAGAATCTTTTATTTTACGCGTTCCAACTGCTCCTCCGGCCCCGGGTATGTTTACGATAACGAGTTTCTCGGATAAAAGCTCTTTTTCTTGTATGGCCCGTTGAAAGATTCGAGCAATCGTGTCGTGGCCTCCACCTGCTTCGGTTGGAACGATGATACGGATTGGTTTGTCCGGAAATGCGTTTGCGAAAGGAGCGGCGGCGATAAAGAAGAAAGCGAGTAGAGTAGTTTTCATGGGAAGTTGTAAGATCGGCACTATTAATTGTTGCGATTGGGATAGGCAAGCTCGGTCGATGATTGAGGTACGTGTAACAATGATCTTGATGGGATGCACGCTAGGGGGCTCGCCCTTCGAGGGAGCTCAGGATCGATGACGTAGCTACGTCGCAGCGTGGCGTGGTTTTGAATCTTTTTCAGTAAACTGCCTTGGGAATCTAGTTTTCTTTGTATCCGGGATTTGGGTGCGGGAGTTTGGCGTTGGTTTTTTTCTGAATCTTTTCTAGCTTTGCGAGAAGCTCTTTGAGCTTTTCGGGATTCTTTTGGGAAAGATCCTTAAGCTCGCCGATATCGTTCTTTAGGTTGTAGAGCTCGGTTTCGCCGTACTCATAGAAATTGATCGCTTTCCAGTTGCCTACTCGTATGGCGGCACCGGGTTTCCAGGTTGAGCCATGATAATGCGGGTAGTGCCAGTAGAGAGTGTCGCGGTTTACGGATTTGCCTTGAAGAGCATTGACGAGGCTTTCGCCGTCTTTGTGGAGTTTTGGCTGAAGGTTGTATCCGGCTAGATCCAGCATGGTGGGGAAGTAGTCCATACTGATAGCGGGCGTGTCGGAGACGAGCCCGGCTTGGCTGACTCCTGGGGCGCGGATGATGAGAGGAACGCGGATACCGCCTTCGTAGCACCAGCCTTTGCCAGCGCGAAGAGGGAGTTGGGAAGAGGGACCGATTCGGGCGAGTGTGGAGAGGCCGCCGTTGTCGGAGGTGAAGATGATGACGGTGTTTTCGTCCAAGCCTCGGGCTTCGAGAGCGTCGAGCACGCGGCCTACATTGTCGTCAAGCGACTTCGCCATGGCGGCGTATTGGGGATTGTCTTGTCGGGTACGGGTGAGGCCGTCTCGCTCGCGGATCGGTTCTGCATTGCCGGTGAGCGATTTGGCTTTTTCGGTGAAATAGTCGTCGTATTGATCGTTTCCCTGAACAGGCGTGTGGACGGTGTAGAAGGAGAAGTAGAGGAGGAAAGGATTGTCGGGATTGCGCTGATCGATAAACGCAACGGATTCGTCGGCTAAGCGGTCGGTGAGGTAGCGATCGTCTGGCTTGTCATCGAGTTGGGGGTTGTTGAATGGCGCGTAGTAGCCTCCTGGAGGGCTGCCTTTGTGGTGCCCGCCTTTGTTGATGTCGAAGCCTTGATCTTGGGGGAAATGTCCTTCATCTCCTAGGTGCCATTTTCCTGCGTAGAAAGTTTGGTAGCCTTTGTCTCGGAAGGATTCGGCTAGGGTGGTTTCGTTTAGGGCGAGATTGTCGCGGTCTTCGGGAGTTGTTAGTTTTGGATTGTCCGTTCCTCGACCGGGAATCCAGTCGGTTATGTCGACGCGGCTTGGGTATTTGCCGGTCATGATTGCGGCGCGGGTAGGAGAGCAAACGGGCGAGGCTGCGTAGGCGTTGGTGAAGCGGACGCCGGATTTGGCGAGGGCATCGATGTTGGGAGTCTCGTGGTAGGTGCTGCCGTAGCATCCGAGATCCATCCAGCCTAGGTCGTCGACCAGGAAGAAGACGAAGTTGGGCTTGGGGCTTGGGGCCGCAGCCAAATTGGCAGGGATACTTAGGAGCGTGGCGATGACGATTAGGGCGGTGAGAACGGGAATTTTAGATTTCATACCTGAGGGGGGGAGTTCGACTGAGTATTTGGGAAATAGAGAGCCTATCAAGTTAAAGCGTGAGTTTGTAGATTACAGGTAAACCACGGCGATTAGAGGTTTAGGATCATTACGCTGGACACTGACGGGCATATTAGTTGTCCACTTTAGATATGATGCCCCTTAGAAATGTTCATTTCCGAATCGTTGGTTTAACGCTCGCTGCGTTTGTATTGGCTTTTTCTTTGTCAGCCAAAAACGCGAAGCAGCCGAATATAATTTACATTTTGGCCGATGACTTAGGGTACGGCGATATCAGTATGTTTGGCCAGGAACATTTTAAGACGCCGAATATCGATCGGATCGCGAAAGAAGGAATTCGATTCACTCAACATTATTCGGGTTCGACCGTTTGCGCCCCATCGCGGTCATGTTTGATGACGGGTTTGCACACGGGGCATACGCCGATTCGAGGAAATTTTGAAATCAAGCCGGAAGGTCAGAAGCCCATGCCGGCCGAAACGGTGACGGTTGCGGAACTGCTCGAGAAGGAGGGCTATGTAACCGGAGCATTCGGAAAATGGGGATTAGGATTTCCTGGTTCGGAGGGCGATCCAATGAATCAAGGATTTGATGCATTCTTTGGCTACAATTGTCAGCGAATTGCCCACAACTATTACCCGTATCATTTGTGGGAGGACGAGAATAAGCTGATACTTACCGGCAACGAAGGACGCGGGGAAGGTATTTACGCGCCGGAAATGATCCAAGAGCGTACCCTCGAATTTATAGAGGCGAATCGCGATGAACCATTTTTCTGCTACGTACCGCATGTGATTCCGCACGCGGAAATGTTTGCTCCGGAATCTTACATGGAGCGTTTCCGCGGCAAGTTCCTGCCGGAGAAAAACTATGAAGGAACGGATGACGGTCCAGGTTTCCGAAACGGGCCTTATGGTTCGCAGCCGGATAGCCACGCGGCTTTTGTTGCGATGGTAACGATGCTGGATGACCATGTCGGACAAATTCTCGACAAGGTAGACGAGCTGGGTATCGCGGATAACACGATTATCTTGTTCACTTCGGACAACGGTCCGCACATGGAAGGCGGAGCGGATCCCGAGTACTTTGATAGTAACGGTCCTTTGCGAGGGCACAAGCGCGACCTTTACGAAGGAGGAATTCGGGTGCCGTTGTTGGCTCGTTGGCCTGGCAAGATAAAGGTTGGTTCTAAAACGGATCATGTATCCGCTTTTTGGGACTTCTTGCCGACGGTTTGCGACTTGGCGGGAATCGAGATGCCGAAGGGTATCGATGGCGTTTCCTTTGCTCCGACGCTTTTGCGTTCAGGCAAGCAGCAGGAGCACTCGTTTTTGTATTGGGCATTTCATGAAAGAGGGGGCCGAGTGGCGGTACGCAAGGGCGATTGGAAATTGGTTAAGTACAATGTAGACAAGGATCCGCAGGCGAAATGGGAATTGTACGATTTGTCCAAAGACGTGGGCGAAAGCAAGGATGTGGCAACTCGTTATCCGGAGATTGTGCGGGAATTGTCTTCTTTGGCGGTAGGAGCTGAAGTGCCTTCGCCGATAGAGAAGTTCCAGTTTCTGCGTCCGTTAAACTAGGGCACTGGGTAAGGGCTTACGAGGATTAAGAGTAAAGAGACGAAGGGGTCAACGGAGAGGGTATCGAGGCATTTCATGTAGGTTATTTAGAAGGGTTTTATGGATACGAACTCAAGTCTCAAAATTGAAAAGGCTCTCTACGGATTAGGAAGGACGATTTCGCTCTTGAGGGCTCGCTTGGCAAATTTGGTGAGCAAACCCCGATCGGGCGCGGCGATCCAGACGAGTCCGAAAATGAACCCTGCGATAACGGTCATGCCTCCGGCGATCGAGGCTTCTAGCCAGGTGGCTAAATGGAAACCGAGTCCGGCGTAGAGTGCCGAGAAGAGCGTTGAAAGCCAAATTGCTTTGGGGAGTCGGTCGGTGAGAAGTAGAGCGGTCGCTCCTGGGAAAATGATCATGGCTATAACCAATACTACGCCGACGGATTCGAAGGAGCTTACGATTACAACTGAGAGAAAAAGGGTTAGCCCATATTGATAGCGTGTCGGATTGATGCCGAGCGAAGCGGCAAGGCCCGGGTCGAATGACGTGACGAGCATTTCCTTGAAAAAGGAGAGGAGTAGGCCAATCGCTATCAGGCCAATGATAGCCATGCGGACGACGGGCTCAGGGCCAATTTCCATTCCGCCGAACATGACGACGTCTTGCAGTGGGATGAATCCGAGTTCGCCGTATAGAACGCATTCCGCATCGAGGTCTATTTTGTCTGCGAAGGCTGAAATCAGGATAACTCCGATTGCGAAGAGGCTTGAGAAGACGATGCCGATAGCGGCGTCAGGCTTGATGCGGGAAGAATGGCGTATAGCTTCGATCAAGGCAACGGTTGCGACCCCCGCAGCTATGGCCCCGAGCATCATCGGTAGCGTGTCTCTGGAATTGGTGAGTAGGAAGGCTATCGTTATTCCGGGCAGTAAACTGTGGCTGATCGCGTCGCCGACCAGGGCCATGCGTCGAAGGATGACGAAGCAACCCACTAGTCCGCAAGTCCCGGATACAAGAAACCCCATCAGGACTATCCAAAACGAATTCTCGCTATAATCGGTCCATGGTTGGACGAAAACGGTGTGCCAATCGAAATCTGGGAAAAAGCGTTCGCGCATTGGTTAAGGGTGAATGATGAAATTTTCGTGTAACCGGAAATCCGTTACAGTTTGATGGACTCACGGTTCGGGATAAGCTTTCCGTGCGGGTCGTGGATTGGATTTTCGAGACGTTCTTCGATGCGGTGGACGAGCTCCTCGCCTAAGTGATGTTCGATGTCTTCAGCATCGTCGTGCACGTGGTCGATCGGATATTGGGCGGCGTTGGTTAGGTAGAGTTCCCAAAGGCGATGATTGCGGACGATCTCACAGGCCCGGTACCAACCGGATTTAGTGAGTTCAAATTGAGCTTGGCCGCTCATTTCGGGGCCGTTCCGAGAATCTAGGCGTGAGGCCATGTCTGCTTTTACTAGATTTCGAATTTCCGATTCAGTCTCGTGAAGGGTAGCATTGCGTTCAGTGGCAAGCCTTCCGATTTCGAAGACTTGGTCTTTGAATTGAGAACTTTCGCTCAAATGAAACACGGCTTTGAGCGTATTTTCAAGGGCGATACGTTGGCGTTGTTTGCGTCGCCGGAGCATCTTGGGAAGCAAGCCATGTCGGGGACCGAATAGAAGGGCGAGCAGGAATATGCCAGTGGCTCCCAAAACGATAAAGGGTCCCGTGGGTAGGTTGTTGGAAAGGTAGGAGACGAAGGCTCCAATCGCTCCGGCGAGCATTCCGAACGCCGCTGCGAGCACGAGCATCCAGTGCATTCGATCGGTTAGGAGAAACGCCGCTGCGGCAGGTGTGATAAGCAAGGCGGAGACGAGGACGACGCCGACGGCCTGCAGCGATACCACAACCGCAAAGGTGAGCAAAGCCATGAGGGCGTAATGCAAGACCTTGACCGGCATTCCAAGCGCTTGGGCGAATCCAGAGTCGAAACTAATGACGAGGAATTCTTTGTAAAAACCCAGAATGACAACGACTGTAATGAGAGCGATGATACTGAGGAGTTCAATGTCTCCGGAGGAAAGGGCGGCTGCTTGGCCGAAGAAGAATTTGTCTAGGCCGGACTTATTCCCCATCGCCATATTTTGGATTACGGTGGTCATGCAAATGCCGACTCCGTAGAATCCTGCTAATACCATTCCCATGGTGCTGTCTTCCTTGAGGTGAGTAGTTTGCTTGATCCAGCCGACGAGAGCGACGCCTAAGATTCCGGCTGCAGTAGCTCCGACGAATATGGCCCAAGGATCCTTAGAGGCATTCCAAAGAAAGCCCATCGCAACGCCCGGCAAGACGGCGTGGGAAAGCGTATCCCCTAGCAACGAGAGTTTGCGTACAACAAGAAAGCTCCCAAGGATTCCGCAACAAAATCCGATTAATAGAGAGCCGGTTAATGCGGTTCGAACGATCGGCTGTTGCATGGTAAAGAAGTCGATGGCCTGGTCGGTCCAAGTCGTTTCCGAGATCTCGCCAATCTTGGCCGCATGGGCTAGAAACGGTAGGGCAAGGAGAGCGAGGGCAAAAAGAATTTGTTTTCCGGTCCGGTTCATTGCCCAACATTGTCGCGAGTATCGCCATCGAATTTCTTGCGAGCTCGGGTTAGGGCGACTTCGGAGAGAATGCTTAGGCGACCGCCATAGGCGTTCTGCAGGTTTTCGAAAGTGAACACATCTTCGGTCTTTCCATATGCGACGACTCGCATATTCAATAAAAGGATACGATCAAAATATTCCGGAGCTGTTGTAAGATCGTGATGGACGACAATGAGCGTTTTGCCCTGGGCCTGCAGTTCGCGAAGAATTTCGATGATGGCCGATTCCGTGGTGGCGTCTACTCCGACAAAGGGTTCGTCCATCAGATAAAGATCGCTTTCCTGCGCGAGGGCTCGGGCTAGGAATACGCGTTGTTGTTGCCCGCCGGATAGGTTGGAGATTTGACGTTTGGCGTAGGAATCCATTTTTACTTTTTCCAAGCAATTCATGGCGATTTCTTTGTCGGCTTTACTCGGTCTTTTGAAAGGGCCGAGGCGTCCGTAGCGCCCCATTAAAACCACGTCGAGCGCGTTGACCGGAAAATCCCAGTCGACGGATTCGCGTTGCGGTACGTAGCCGACTCGAGTGACGGCCTGCTTGAACGGTTTTCCGAATACTTTAATCCAACCACTGGATACGGGGAGCAATCCCATGATCGCTCTGATGAGGGTCGACTTACCGGCTCCGTTGGGACCGACGACGCCGACAATTGAGCCTTTGGGGATCTCGAGGTCGATCCCGTAAAGAACCGGTCGTTTGGTATAGGCTACGGTGAGGTCGTGGACTTCGAGCGGTGCGGCGCTTTTTGAGCTAAGATTGGTTGTTGGTGAAGATTGCATCGACGTTGAGAAAGAGATCAGGGCTTGGCTCGTTCCGCAATTCTAGAAATCAGTTGTCAACCGAATGCCGGCGACGAGCACATCCTTGGTTGTTTTCCGAGTATCGAGGATCCATTGAAGACTTGGCTGAACGCTCCACGTTGCAGCAATGTTCGCTGCATAGGTGATCTCGAACACTTCTTCGTCGGGCCTTTTAGCTTCTTCGCTCGAGAAACGCATCCGGGAATAGGCAATGCCGAAAGTATCGTCCGGGCGGCTTTCGATTAATCCGTTCAGGTTGATGCCTAAGTCGAAGTAGCGAGTGACTGCGCTGCGATCGGATTTCGGATTGACTCCAATGCGCGAAAATACGCTGGCAGAATCGCCGATGGCGTGATCGAGTATCGCATAGAAAGCATGGTTGCCTTTGACGTTTTCGGCTTGGGTGAACGATTCGAAGCTTCCACTGTGGTAGTAGGTTCCGATTTTAAAGACGCCGGTTTGTTTTCCTTCGGCTTGATAATTCCAACCTCTTTCGGCGATGAAGAAATATCCGGCAACCCCGCCTGCTTTCCATTTGAGACCGTGGTCATCGAGGTCGCCCGGTCCCGGATAGCCCGCATAGACCCCGGTTTGCCAGTAACCGGAATTCACCTCTTGGAGCCATTCGACTCCTGCTGACCCAACCGAAAAGACTGGAGCGGATACATTGGCTGATACGGTGGGGATGGCGCCGAAATTTCCATTGATAAACAACGCTCCCGAAGCCGATGCGTAGAAACGTTCATCGGATGCCAGTTGTCCGAAGCGAATGCTCTTGTTGCCGAAGTTATGCTCGAACCAAGCGGTAAAAAGAATAACGCTGGAATCGGTGATGATGTTGCTGTAGACTCCGAAATCGCCCGTGAATGCATCGACGTCTCTATCGCCGTCAAATACCAAAATATTAAAATTTCCCTTGGTTTGCTCGGAAAGCTCAAAGTCGGCGCCGAGATCGAATAGGCCCCTTGATCGAGTGCCTGACCCTAGCCCACCGTCGAGCAACGACCAGGTTTCTACGGTCGTACTGGCGTAGAGGTGAAAGGAGCTGTTGGACTCAAAATCCTGTCCGGCAAGCGTCAGTCTATAGAAGGAGAGAATGAGCAGAGGGATGACCTGGCGTTTCATGGAAACGGTTTGGATAGACTTTATTGGAGGGCGTCGGCGATAGTCGAGATATTGGCTTTGACCATGCCTTCGTAGGTGCCGACGTCAAACGAGGAGCCGTCGGAAGTGGTTTCTATATGGCCAGGAAGCCCCATAGCGTCGGAGAAAAGCTCTCCGCCGATTGCGCAACCCGAACCTTCGCTGATGCGTTGTATGGCTGCTGGGGATACGCTTGATTCAACGAATATCGCTTTGATGTTATTCTCCTTGATGAATTTGATGATTTCAACCATGTCGGCGAGTCCGGCTTCGCTTTGGGTTGAAATGCCTTGCACGCCGATAACGCGAAAATCGAATGCGCGGCCGAAGTAGTTGTAGGCATCATGGCTAGTGATGAGGATGCGCTGCTTTGCGGGTAGCTTGGCGAGGTAGTCGACACCCCATTGATAGTGGTCTTGGTAGGCTTGCTCCACTGCTACGCCGCGTTCGCGGTATTCGTCGGCATGATCGGGGTCGACCTCGGCGAGGGCGTTGACGACGGTTTCAATGCAGTGAGCCCAGAGGCGTGGGTCGAACCAAACATGCGGGTCGTAGTGGCCTTGGAATTCATCCGGTTCGAGCAGCTTGCCTTCCGGGATACTTTCAGTGACTGCGTAGACGGGTTTATCGCGTCGACCGAGTTTGACGAGAATATCGGCCAATCGGCCTTCCAGGTGCAGGCCGTTGTAGAAAATCAAGTCGGCGGACTGGAGCGTATTGATGTCAGGGGCGGTCGCTTTGTAGAGGTGAGGATCGACGCCAGGACCCATGAGGCCGGATACTTTTGCTCTATCGCCAGCAACCGACTGAGCCAGGTCGGCGACCATTGTAGTCGTCGCTGCAATGCGAAGCATTTCGGCGCCGTAGCTGACGCTGGCAAGAAATCCGACAAGCAGGGCTAGCGGTGTTCGAACATTGAGCCGAGATTTAACGGAAGCGTGCATCTACATAGCGTTCTGCAAGGACTTTGAGTTATGTCAATTCCAATTTTTATTAAACAAATAAAAAACTTTGATTAATCAAAGTGTATGGCGACTCACGATAATCGTGTTGTTGCGAGGGGGCATTCTCCTGGGCTGAGGGCGCTCAGGAGACTGGGCTGGTTTTTCGAGCGATGTAGAGATGGCTGATCCAAGCGGGTCCGGCGGCGGGGAAATCTTGGCAACCGAGGACTTTGAAGGAGCATTGGGTTTCCAAATGACGGATGACGCGCTCGCAGGGAATGGCGTGCATTTCGAAAAAGCTCTGGCTTTCGATGAAGGGAATACGCTGGGCGACTGCTTTGAGGCGATAGTGAAGCTGTTTCCGCAATTGGCGAAAAGGTTTTTGATTGCCTTCGAATTGGGGGTTGAGACGACTAGGGAGTTGGAAAACCAATAGTCCTTTGGGTTTGAGGACGCGGGATAGTTCGCGAAAGTATTTTAGGGTATAGCGTGGTGAAATGTGCTGAAAGACGATGGCGGAGAATGCGAGGTCGATCGATTCGTTTTCGAAGTCGAGTCGGGTGTCCCGGTTTACGATGAAGGAACAGTTGGGACCGCGGGATATTCGGCACTTGGCGTAAGCTACCATGTTTGAGGAAATGTCGATCCCGTAGCAGTTGTTGAAACGTTTCGAAAGGGGGAAGGTGAGCCGACCTCCGCCGCAACCGAAGTCGATTGCGGAGTAGCCTCCGAGGGGAAAGCCGATCTTTTCGAGTCGAGCTTCGAGGTCATCAATTACACTTTCACCAGTTTTGTAGAAAGCGTTTTCATCCCATTTGCCGCCCCGTTTGGAGTCGTCGGAGAGGATCGTCCACAGAGGGTCTTCCGCGGCGAGAGCTTCGAAATTCGATTCGAGCTGCCTCAGGTTCATTGAGGAGCCGATCGTTGGCGGACGGCTTCGAATAGAGTGACGAGTGTTGCCATAGCTACATTGAGGGAGTCGGCTTGCCCAGCCATGGGGATCCGCGTTTGCTCGTCGCATGCTTCCAGCCATTTTTCGGAGAGGCCGAACTGTTCGCTGCCCATGATGATTGCCATTGGGCCGGTGAGTTTGGTTTCGGTGTATAGTTGGGAAGCGTGCGGTGTTGCGGCCACGGAACGTATGCTGTTTTCTCGGAGCCACTCGATGGCTTCGTCCGAGGTGGTCATAACGGTGGGCATGGAAAAGAGAACCCCAGTGGAGGAGCGGACGACGTTTGGGTTGTAGAGGTCGGTCACGGAGTCGCAGCAGATGACGGCGTCAACCCCTGCGGCGTCGGCGGATCGTAGAATGGTACCGAGATTTCCGGGTTTTTCGATTGATTCGACGATTAGCAGAAAAGGTGGATTGCTTAGAGCAAGGTCTTTTATCGAGTAGTTCCATTGGGATATTATTCCAATTATTCCCTCGGGTCGATCGCGATAGGCTACTTTTTCGAACGCGATTTTGCTGATTTCGAAAAGTTTGGAGCCTTGGGATTGGGCACGTTTGAGCAGATCCATTTCGTTTTCTCCCTGAAACCAATCCGGGGAAAAGTATATTTCCCGGGGCACGATACCTTTTTCGAGTGCTCGACTCATGGCTCGGTACCCTTCGGCGAGAAAGATTCTTTGTTGGTCGCGAGGTCTTCGATTACGAAGTTTAACGAGGTTCTTGATACGATCGTTTTGGAGGCTGGAAATTTGTTCGGCGTCGAGCATAGGATACCCCCTTTAGAAGCGAATGTAGGGGGATTCGTCAAGGGCAGGAAGGAAGAGCGATCTTACTTTGTTTTTGCTTCAGAGGGCAGCGTTTAGGGTATGATACTTATCTTGCTTGTAAAAAAGAGGGTATAAAGGGCCCGAATTGCTCGATAATGCTCAAGGGGAGACTCTAGGTAGCGACTGTAGTGGGTATGTTGTTATTCCTCATGTTGATGGCGTCTATGGCGTTCTTAGCGATTTTTCTTATTCTAAATAAGAAAAGCATGCCGGCTGAGCGTCAGGGCGAGGTGAAGGAAGTACTCAACAAGGATGCATTCGTGGTGCAATTCGACGATGCGCGTCCGACGATCGTTCGTTTTCATGGAATCTCGATGGCGTCCGAAAGCGAGATGCTGGATGATCAGATATTTGAATTTTTACATGACGAGATTCGCGGCGGACGAGTATTGGTTAAGCCGATTCGCGTTTCGACGGGCGATGTGATCATCGGCGAGCTACACAGCTTGAGCGGCGAGTATTTCAACGCGACGATGGTAAGGAGGGGTTTTGCTCGTTGGACCCCTAGCGAAGCTGCTGACGATCGGAAATTGGGCGATGCTCAAAAGGCCGCCAAACTCGAACAGTTGGGTGTTTGGAATCCGGCCGTGCACCAATTGCTGGTCGGTAGGTTGCGTGGTGATTGCGAGAATGAGCAACCGTCGGAAGATCGTGGCGAGATAGAAGCCACACGATCGGAAGAGACGGAAGACTATTCAGATCTCGCCGATGCCGAGTTGAATCCTGAATCGAATTAGCTTCGATGGTTATTTAGAGGAGTACGCGCTGGGATCCGTTTTGAGCGCTTTCGTAGATGGCGTTTATGAGAGCTACCGCTTTGCGAGCTTCGGCACCATCGACGAGAGGATCGCGTCCCTCTTGGATGGCAGAAACGACGTCTTCAAAATTGCGTTGATGTCCTGAGAAATCGATGGCGCAAGGATCGTTGGCTCCTATCCCTTTAGCGCCGGACTGGGTCATGAGATTAGATCGAATCGCTTCGTCTTCAGGTCCTTCATCTTGGAATTCCCAAACGCGGAATTTGTCGTCCGCTAAAAAGACGGATCCTTTTTCGCCGCAGATATTGACCTCGGCGGAATGCCCGTCCTTCGACCAACAAGCGGTCGAGCCTTGAATGACGCCTCGTGCTCCGCTTTCGAATTCGAGTATGGCTACTGCCGTATCCTCTACTTCAATACGTTCGTGAGCGAGCGTAGCGACTGTCGCGCAAACGGATTTAACCGGTCCGGCGACGTAGAGCAATTGGTCGATAGCGTGAATAGATTGGTTCATCAAAGCACCTCCACCATCGAGTGCCCACGTTCCACGCCATTGGCCTGAGTCGTAGTAGGCTTGGTCGCGGTACCATTTGATATAGGCGTCGGCCATTGCAATTTGACCGAAGCGCCCTTCGTCGATTGCCTTTTTGAGAGCGATCAAGCCGGGATTGAAGCGACGATTGAAAATGCCGGAAATGGTAGCTCCTTGCTTTTCGCCTTCGGCGATCATTTGATCGATGCGATCGGTAGTGACCTCGAGCGGCTTTTCGCAAATGATGTGTTTACCTTGGCGTACTGCGGCGATTGCCGGTTCGAGGTGGGCTCCGGAAGGGGTTGCAATGGTGACGATATCGAGATCCGGATCGGCCAGGAAAGCATCGAGATCGCTGTATGCCGTGCAGTCGTATTCGTCTGCGATCGCCTGGGAGCTGTCTGGATTGCGACTGTATACGGATCGCAGCTGCGAGCCTTCCATTGCTTTGATCGCCTTGGCGTGAAACTGGGCGATCATTCCTGATCCGATAATTCCGAAGTTCATAAAGAATATTGAATGTTAAACCTAACCGCGAATTGAGTTAATGGATACAACCTATGTGGCTTTCCGTTTTCAACAGCGGATGATATGGATAACGCAGATCGCGAGTGATCGACTCTCTGTGTGTTGCACGAAATCTATGGGTGGAACTCTCTAGGTTGAGTTTCGGCGGCTTGAGGATAAGCCGCCATGCTTTTGTCTGTTTACTTACGCTTTCCGTTCGTTTTTGATGAACGAGAAGGTTCCTACGATGAGCAGTACGATCAATATGGCGAGTCCCGCTGCGGGGATCATGCCATGCCAGCTATTGAAGTGAGCTTTTCCAGATAGCACCCAAATCGATCCTAAAGTAGCGATTCCGGTTGCGACGCCCATCAGCATGTTCCAGATCACGCGGGCGGTTCCTTCGGGACGATGTTCACCCAGGACCTTCTTGGAATTCATCATGAGAAAGAAAGTGAAGTAGGCGATGGGAATGAGCGACCCTCCGATGACGGACGTTGGGATCGCCAGAGCTGCGGATGCTCCGGACCAGACGAAGGGGCCGATGAATCCCGCGATTCCGGATACCGCGCAACCGATGTAATAGGTCTTCTTGTCGCCCGGTTTTCCGAGCAGCTCCTGGAACGCGAGTCCGTTGATGAGCATGAGAATGATAATCGTGGACAAGGCCATTCCGACAACGCCAAAGCCGAAAATCGACTGGGAGACGATTTTTCCTGCGAGCGGTTCGAGCGTGGTGGCGAGCTGGAAATTGTCCCGTTTGACCAAGGTGAGGGCGAGTTCGAGATCGACAGCGTTGGTAGCGCCCGGGTGGTCTGCTACGAGTTGGGCGATCGTTCCTGCAGCGGCTGGGGAGTTCGGATCGACATCGCCGGTCTGCGTGTGGAATTGGGACGCCGCTGCAATCACGACGCAGCTCGTGGCGAGGAAGAAGGGAATGAAAAGACCGATTGAGAGGTCGAAGATCGAGAAGCCGCGCTGAACTTTGCCCCAGCGTTTCTTAAGTAAGGAATAGGGCAGCAGCCACGTCATGTTGATACCGACTGCAGTGCCGAAGGCCGTGATGATAATGTCGCGTTGCTCGTCGGTGATTTTGGCAGTCCACCATTCGGGTTGAGTGGACTGGGCGATGAGGTCGGCATAACTGGCAGCAGGCGTTAAGAGGAGAGAGGGGTCGGGGATGAGGCCGCCAAGGATGGCACCCCAGTCCAGGTCGCCGCTGGTCGCTAGTGTAATGACGACAGCGAAGAACGAGAGTACGATGAGCCCGACCATGATTTTGATGATCGTGTCGAAGGTTTTGGCTCCCTTTCCTTCCGATTCGTAGAGCGTGTTGACGTAGAAGGCTATCGCGAAAAAGATGACACAGATGATTGCGGTCGAGCCGTTGCTGTCGCCTACCGCAGGCAAAAGATTTTGCTGGATGGCGGCGCGTCCGAGGTTGAACTGAGGCATACTCCAGACGACATTGGCCATGATGGTGGCGATCATCCACGCCCAGCCCAAGGCTGGGGAGAGATGTTGGTTGACTAGCCCGAAAGGCGCTTTTTGCGTCGACAGCGTCACATAGGCGATGGCGGATAGCATGATGATGCCGCAAATCATGGCCAGGGGCTGAAGCCAGAGCAGTCCGAAGCCGGCGATTACTCCTAAGTAAAGAGCACCGGCTAGAGAGCCGCCGCCAAGGGTGATGGCTCCTTGCATCCATCCGGGGCCGGAAAGGCGTGTGTAGATTCCTAGTTTCTTGAGGAGAGGGGCTCCTTCAGCTTCGGTTAGCAAAGCAGTTTCTTGGTCTTGTTGATCTGAGCTCATAGTGTGTGTACTTTGTTAAAGTAGGTATTGAGATTTTGGAGGCTGGTTCGAGCGATATTCTCCGCTCCGGGAGCATAGTCGAAAACTTCTACCGAAACCCATTGGTCGTAGCCTGTGGCGGATAGGGCGTTGGCGATCGGCTGGAAGTCGAGATCGCCCATGCCGGGTCCTTGCAGGTTCGGGTCGTTGGCGTGAAAATGAATGGTGTAGTCGCGGCTGGCGCTGATGATGTCCGGTATGGGTCCGCCTTCTGTGCTCATGGCTTTAACGTCCAGGTGGAGCTGGATGTTTTGGTGATCAATACGCTTGATCAGCTCAATGGTTTCGGCTGCGGAAGTGAGAAAATTCGTTTCGTTGGTTCCGAGCGGTTCCATAGCTACGGATACGCCAAACGACTCGCAATGCTCGCCGAGCGATCGGAGCATTTCGGCGGCTCGCCCGGCGGCCGCTTCGTAGGAATCGGCCGTATCCAAATTGCGCTGTTTGGGGCTACCCCAAACCATGACCTTACCGCCCATTGCGGCACAGACGTCGGCGAGGTGCTTGCCGAAATCGAGAGTCTTTTGACGAATGGAATTGTCGGCAGTCGTTAGGTGCATTCCGTCCGGTTTGACGAGGAGCCAATGCAGTCCGACGACTTCCAGGCCGTGGTCGCGAACGATGGCGCCCATCGATTTCGCTTCGGAAAGGGTGAGGTCCCGTGGATCTTCCTTGAGTGTGAAGGGGGCGATTTCGAGGCCTTGGTAACCGGTAGCGGCGGCGCTGGCGCAAGTGTCTGCAAGGCTCCAGCCTTGATAGGTCTCATTGCAGATGGCAAATTTCATAGAGGAAACAAAAGGGTTTTATTTGCCCTTAGATCACGCAGATGAACTCTGATTCTTAGGGTTTAGAGTCACTCGTGAATGCGAGGAGGTTCTGCGGGTGAAAAGAATTATTCGAAGAAGGTTCGGTTGTCTTTTTTGGACTCGGGCGCCCAGATCTTGATGTTGTCGACCCAGCCGATGTCGTCGAAGGAGCCGAAACCGATGAATCCTTGCTCGAAAGGAACGTCGTCGGCGATCATGATGGGAGTGAGCATGTCGTCGAAGTACAGAGCAACGGTGCCTTTCGCCGTGTTTCTCACGATTCGGATTTTGCGCCATACTTCGACGCCCCAATCGACGCCGACCGTGCGAAAATCGGTAATCGGAGTTCTGGGGGATTCGTTAACCACGAAAACGTTGTGGGCATTGTTGTCGCCGGTTTTGGCGATGTGAATGTACATGTAGTGGGAGGGATCCTCGAAGCCGAAGAAAAAGCAATGATCGCGGTGAGCATAACCGCCTGCCTTGGTCGGGTCGGGATTCTCTCTCATGAACTGGGCGATCGGCGTTCCTTTTACGCCGCTTTGTAGGATGTCGACGTCCATAACGAAATCGCCAAAAGTCAGCCCTTTGATCAGGGCGATATTGTAGGGAGAGCGATGGGGAGGCTCGTAGTCACTCTTTCCTTCGAGGGCTAGGACTGTATTACCGTCTTTCTTGAGCAGGTTCCAGGCCGAGCGATCGGTGATCATGAAGCCTTCGATTGACTTCTTGGATTGGAAAATTTGCTCGTATTGCAAGCTGTAGCCTTCGGGGAGTTCGGGAGTTTGATCGGCGATTAGCATGAAGCTCGCGGACAGAAGCGCGAGACTGGCTAGGATTGGCTTGCGACAGTGAAAGGGCATGATTAACGGATGGAAAATCGTTGAATTGGCGGTAAAGGGAAGCAAGTAAGGACGGCTCGGGTGGGGAAAGCAAATGATAAGTCAGAAAAATCACACACCTGTAGGGTTCGGCTGGGATTGATTTCGTTTAGGTCTTTGTAGAAGCTCTGCGTTCTATGAAAACCCTGCGATACTCTAGGCGCTGGATGGCGTCGCTCTTTTTGATGACTCTGGGAGCGTCGATGACCGGATTCTGCGGCGCTGCTCGTCCGAATGTCGTATTCATTGCCTTGGATGATTTGAAGCCAGCGCTGGGTTGTTTCGGCGATCGGATGGCGAAGACTCCGAATATGGATCGTTTGGCTTCGAGGGGGATGGTCTTTTCGAACAACCATTGTCAGCAAGCGGTGTGCGGCCCGACTCGGGCGAGTTTGCTGACGGGTTGGTTGCCGGATCGTACGCAGGTTTGGGATCTCAATACGAAGATGCGGGATCGAAATCCGGACATTTTCACGTTGCCGCAGCATTTTAAGCAAAATGGCTATTATACTATTGGCGTTGGAAAGCTCTTCGATGGGCGGTGCGTGGATAGTTGGGGAAAGCAGGACGCGATCTCTTGGAGTCGGCCTTACATGTTAACTGGCTCTGGGTCGATGTACGCGAACGAGAGCTACAGTAGCGGACGGGTTCCTTTGGATAAGCGTGATACGCTCAAGCGGCCTTCGACTGAAAATGCGGACGTTCCGGATATGGTTTACAAAGACTATCATTCATGCAGCCAGGCGATCGCGGAATTAGAGAATCGGGTTAAGGCGGGCGATCCGTTTTTTCTTGGACTTGGATTTTCGCGGCCGCATTTGCCATTTAACGCCCCGAAGCGGTATTGGGACCTTTGGGAGCGGAGTGATTTTGCGTTGCCTGACTACCGGGATGTCTCGTCGGAGAGTCCGATGTTTAGCTTTCATAATTCAGGCGAGCTGCGTAATGGTTATACGGATATTCCTTTGAAGGGGCCGATTCCCGACGAGAAGCAGTTGGAGTTGATTCATGGATACTATGCGACGGTGGCGTTTGTGGATGCTCAAGTCGGTCGAATGCTCGATGCTGTCGATACGGCGGGAGTCGTCGACAATACAATCATCGTTTTGTGGGGCGACCATGGTTTCCATCTCGGCGACCACGGGATCTTTTGCAAACATACCAATTACGAGCAGGCAACGCGGGCCCCGCTGATTATTTCCGCTCCAGGGATGCCGGAGGGAGTGAAGACGGATTCGCCAACGGAGTTCCTCGATATCTTTCCAACATTATGTTCCCTTGCGGGGCTGCCGACGCCATCGGACTTAGATGGCGTGTCGTTGGCACCATTGATGGATGGCTCGAAATCGAGTGTTAGGGAGTTCGCTCGCAGCCAGTATCCAAGAAAGCATGAAGGAAAACACCTGATGGGCTATGCGTATCGGTCGGAACGCTATCGCTACGTCGAATGGATCCAGAAAGATTTCTATAAGGGAGAAAGAAAAGGAAAAGTCGTCGCTCGGGAATTGTACGACTATGAGCTTGACCCTGAAGAATCGACGAATCTAGCGTCTTCGCCGAGTCATCGCCAAGCGAGAGAGTGGTTTAAGAGTCGGTTGAATGATCGATAGTGAGGGTTTACGTTGATATTAGATGTAGGATCGGGTTAATCCCGCGATCAATCATATCGTAACCCATTCAAGCCTATGCTATCGCGGGGTAAACCCGATCCTACAGATTAATGAAGAGACTATTACGAGAAATTTCTATCGATGGATAATGGATTGATTGGTTTGGGGAATTGTGGATGATACTTTTTCAATGAGAGAGATCTGGTTATGTATCCCCGTTGTTTTAATTTTGTCTAGCTTAGCGTTTTCGCAAAAGCCGAATATCGTATTTATTTTGGCGGACGATGTGAACTACGATTCGATTGGTTGTTATGGCGGGGAGAATGTAGCAACGCCGCATATCGATCGATTGGCCTCGCAAGGCATTCAGTTCAATCAGGCCTATAGCGCGGTGGCGATGTGCGCTCCGTTTCGGGCAGAGCTCTATACGGGCTTGTATCCAGTTCGCAATGGCGTTGCGTCGAACCACTCTTCGGCTCGACCTGGCACGAAAAGTGTCTGCCACTATTTGGGCGATCTCGGCTATCGAGTGGGATTGACGGGCAAGAAGCATGCTTCGCCTGCAAAGACGTTTCCATTCGAGTTGTTGAGCGATGGGGCGGTCAAGAGCCAACGATTGAATTGGAAAGGAATGGAGCGTTTTATGGGACAGGATGGAGAGGAGCCGTTCTGTTTGTTCGTTTGCTCCCAGAATGCCCATGCAGCTTGGACGGAAGGCGATGCGTCGCAATTCGATGCGGAGGCGATAACGTTATCGCCGACCCAGCATGACAATCCGAAGACGCGCGAGGTTATGACCCGCTATTATGCGGAAGTTGCGGCTTTGGACGCACAGGTCGGAAGGACCTTGGAGGTGTTGGAGAAATCGGGGAAGGCGGATAATACCTTGGTTGTTTTCTCGTCGGAGCAAGGATGGGCACTAGGGTTTTCTAAATGGTCCAATTGGAATATGGGCGTGCATACTGCGTTTGTCGCTCGCTGGCCGGGGCATGTTGAAGCGGGATCCAAGACGGATGCCTTGATTCAGATGGCGGATGTCGTGCCGACATTTATAGATGCCGCTGGTGGCGAGGTGGGTGGCTACGACTTGGATGGGAAGAGTTTTCTTTCGGTGCTAGAGGGTCGAACGGAAGGACATAGAAAGTTCGTGTACGGGCTTCATAACAATATACCGGAGGGAGAGCCCTATCCGATCCGGTCGATCAACGACGGACAATTTCACTATTTGTGGAATTTGAAGCCTGAAGCGAAGTACCATGAAAAGCATATTATGGTCGAGAATTCGAGACTCGTGTGGTGGGTCGAGCTGGAGAAAGCTGCTCAGGCTGGCGACAAGCGAGCGAAGGCTCTAGCGGCTAAGTATGTTCAACGACCGGAGGAAGAGCTTTATCGATTGGGTATCGATAATTATGAGACGAATAACTTGTCGGATAATCCTGAATATGTATCCGTTAAGCAGCACCTGCGCGGGGAATTGCTTAAATGGATGAAGGAGCAGCATGACCGGGGAGCAGCCTTGGACACGGAAGCCGGTCGCAATGCGTTAATGGAGACCCCCTTTCCTGGGAATTGATTTTCTTTGGGGAGTTCGTTTATTTGAAGCTCGTAGGTCCAGCGCTTGCACCGTGCCGTGTGGTTCGTTGCTAGTGATGGTAGCGGCAGCTACCCTTTGATTACCTTGGTTCGCTTGATTGATTCCCAGCAGCTTGCTAGGTTTATTGTTTGATTAAATTGGATTGATAAAGGTTTGCTTGATTTTAATAGACGATTGATAAGGGTATTTTATGGATTTAAAACTTAACGATAAGGTTGTTATTGTTACCGGCGGAAACAAGGGGATCGGCGAAGGTATTACGCGATCGTTTGTCGATGAGGGTGCGATAGCGGTTGTTTTCGGACGCAATCGCGAGGAGGGTAAAGCCTTCGTAGACGAGCTGAAAAGCGCAGGAGGCAAGGCAGCCTTTCGTTTTGCGGAAATGACGAACGAAGAGAACGTCAAGGATGCAGTAGCTCAGACGCTCGAAGAATTTGGACGTATTGACATTGTGGTGAATAATGCGGGCGTGAACGATGGCGTGGATCTAGAAACAGGGGTAGCTGCGTTTCGCGAATCTTTGGAAAAGAACCTGACTCAGTGTTATTCCTTGGTGCACCATTGTTTGGGAGCGTTGAAGGCTAGCCGCGGAAATATAGTGAATATTGGATCTAAGGTGGCGGAAACGGGCCAAGGTGGAACTTCTGGATACGCGGCATCGAAGGGGGGTATGAATGGACTCACTCGCGAATGGGCATTGGACCTTGCCAAATTTGGAATCCGTTCGAATTGCGTGATTCCTGCTGAGGTGATGACGCCGTTGTATAAGCGTTGGATAAAACGGCAGCCTGATTCGGAGGCAGAGTTGAAGGCGATCTGCGATTCGATCCCGCTTGAAAGTCGAATGACCACGTCTCGGGAAATTGCGGACACGGTGGTTTTCGTAGCCTCGTCGCTTTCGTCGCACACGACTGGACAAATTTTGTATGTAGATGGTGGTTACACGCATTTCGATCGCCGTTGTACTCACCAATAAGAGAATTTTATTATGAAAAGGTTAGTAAATAAGACAGCTGTTGTTACGGGTGCGGGTTCTGGGATTGGGGAAGCGATTGGGCTTCGCTTCGCCTCGGAAGGGGCTCATGTCGCGGTATTCGAACGAGATATGGAAAGCGGCGGAAGTGTCGTCGAAAGGATCAAGGAAGCTGGTGGTTCGGCTGAATGTTTCGAAGTAGATGTTGCATTGCTCGATAGCGTTAGAGCTGCGGTGAAAGCTGTTGGGCGTATTGATATTTTGGTGAACAATGCAGGGATTGCCGCGATCGGGAATGTGGAAGTCGCCACGCCGGAAGAGATGGACAATATCTATACAGTAAACGTAAAGGGTCTGTATCACTGTTTGCATGCTGCGATTCCTGGTATGAGGGAGCAAGGCGGAGGCGTTGTGCTCAATTTGGCGTCTATCGCCAGCAAGCTGGGTATCCAGGATCGGTTCGCTTATTCGATGAGCAAGGGAGCGGCTTTCGCTATGACGCTTTCGGTGGCTCGGGATTACGTGGATAAAGGAATTCGCTGCAACTGTCTGTGTCCCGCTCGCGTGCATACGCCGTTCGTCGACAATTATTTAGATAAGAACTATCCGGATACAAAAGCGGAAATGTTCGAAAAGCTTTCGGAGTATCAGCCTTTGGGTCGCATGGGCAAACCGGAAGAGGTTGCAGCGTTGGCGGCGTTTCTATGCAGTGACGAGGCTTCGTTTATTACGGGAGCGGCTTACGATATCGATGGTGGCGTTGTGCAGTTGAGGTAAGAATACACGATATTGTTTTTCAACAGGCCGCGGCCGATCTCCGAGCGGTCATTTCCTTATGATTAACTGAACGATTGCATCTTTGTGAAAAAGCTTCCTCTCAGTTTCTACCTTCAAATCCTGCTTTGTGCTGGGTTATGGGGCAGTGCGTTTCCGGTTATCAAGCTGAGTTTCGCTCATTTGGCTTTGGAGAGCTATGGGGAGCAATTGTTGTTTGCGGGCACACGGTTCATGCTGGCGGGTTTGCTGGTCATGCTGTTTTGCAGGCGAAGTGTAATTTCTGTTTTCCGTGAGGTTCCCAAAGGGGCTTTAATGTGGGTCACGCTCGGGCAGACTTTTGGGCAGTATGTATTCTTCTACTACGCTCTGCGGGTTTCGAGCGGAACACTGGGAGCGTTGTTGGTTGGTTCGGGTAGTTTGTGGTGGGTATTGTTGGCGCCGGTGTTTTTGAAATCAGCGTTTCCATCGGGGAAACAGTGGGCGGCCTTGGCGGCCTGCACGATAGGCATTTCAATAGCGGTGTACGCGCCGGGCGCGGGTAGCGGCGATGTTTTCCAGGGGACGATCGCTTTTTTGATGTCGACCTTGATGGGAGCTTTCGGGGCAATCGGCATGAAACGGGTAGCGCCTCGTTTCGGAAGTCGTTCGATTACGGCGCTGTCTTTGTTTTTAGGAGGTGCGATGCTTGTCGTAGTAGGCACTTTTGAGTGGGAAGCGTTTTCGAAGGATTATAATTGGGTGACACTGGGAGTGACTGTTTATCTGGCGATTTTGTCGGCGACTGCGTTCACTATTTGGAATCGATTGATTGAGCGTTACAGCGTGAATGTGTTGTCGGCGTTTCGATTTATGATTCCCTTGTGCGGGGTCATCGAATCCTCGGTGTTTTTGGAATCCGAGTCGATTGGCATGGGTATCGTCGTTGGTGGAGCGATCCTACTTGGATCGCTTTTCGCGATGAGTCGAATTGAGTCGAAGGCCGGCGTTTAGGGTGCGTTCGATATTTCGAATTTGGTCTGGCTAGTTCAATGCCCTGCTGCCATGGGTATCGTGGAGCGTGCTAAGTGACACTCCTTCTCAATTATGTCATTGTTCGATCGAATATTAGTAGGTTCATTGATCTTGGTTGTTGGCGTTTTGCCGGTTGCCTTGAGTTCCGAGAATTCGCCGATCATGAAGCTTGAAGATGTCATTGGAATTGAGATACAGAAGGCATCGCTAGGGGAGCGGGCAGTGCGAGAGGGGAAGTGGAATGGATTAGTGATCGGCGAAGACCCGGAATCCGATTTTACGCTTGTTCGACGGTTCGATCCGCAGTATGTAGACTATACTTCTATCCAGGTTCGAACGGCTAAGGGTGGTTGGGCGAGCTCGATGATGGTGATTCCCAATGGGATGAAAACGCCTCCGGTCGGGTTCGTTTTAGACGAGGAATGTAGGTACCTTACGTTTCCTGGGAATATGCCGGACAGCGCGGATATCGACGAGTGGGAAGGGAGGATTTATTCGAGAATGGCCTTGGAGAGTCAATTGATAGGGGCGGGTTTATCTCGTGATTCCTCATTTCCATCTTAAGGGCATCAACACAATCGCGGGGTAAACCCGCTCTTACACCTACTCATTCCGAAGTCTCTGACATGAGCCTTGAGTGATTGATGTGATCGCCGTATCACGATTCTCATGAAAATTCTGCATAGTAAGCAGTCAGGTGACGGGGAAGTTCGGGAATTGGGTCCGTATCAAATCGAATCGTTGGTTTCGCCAACGGAGGAGGGAGCACTTACTGCTTATCGCGTGCGCATCGAGCCAGAGCAAAGGACAAACGAGAGTTATCACAAGATTGCGGAAGAATGTTATTACGTGATCGAGGGTTCGGGATTGGCGGTATTGGATGATCAAGAGTATCGCCTCGAGGTCGGGGATTTTCTACGTTTGCCACCTGGGACGCGGCATCGATTCGAGACGGGAGAGGCTGCTTTGGTGATGCTCGATTTACATTGTCCAGGTTCTCGCCCAGATCGGGATGTCTATTTTACGGACGAGGCGCCTGAAGGATTTACGGACTTGGGGTGATGGGCGTGTCTTGTTAATAAAATAGTATCACGCGGATCACCTAAACCGATCACCTCCATGTATGACATCGCACCGGCGTTTTTTGATTGCTCAGTCAGGCTTGAGCGATCAGTCGGGGTAGATGGATTTTTATTTCGATTCCTATGGGGATTTGACGCTTCAGCGGGCAATGGTTTCAGACCAGGTGCGGACGGATGCGTTTGCCGATGCGATTGCCGAGGTAGTGAAGGACGGGGACACCGTTCTCGATGTAGGTACGGGCACAGGATTGCTTGCTATGTTGGCGGCGAAGGCCGGGGCGAAGAAGGTCTATGGAATCGACCAAGCATCGGTGGTAGCGCTTGCGACCAAGCTAGTCGAACATAACGGATTGTCGGACAAGGTGCAAATCACCAAAGGCAACGCGAAGAATTTTGAGCTTCCTGAGAAAGTTGATTTGTTGGTGAGCGAGTGGTTGGGGCACTTTGGCTTTGTGGAAATGATGTTAGATGATGTGATCCTGGCCCGGGATAGGAATTTGAAACCCGATGGAAAGATGATGCCATCTAGTATTGAGCTATTTATGGCGCCGATTAGCGTTCCTTGGATCTACGGAGAGACCGGGCCGGGGTTTTGGAGTTTTCCGGTTCGTGGGATCGACTATGCGCCCTTGGAGGCGATGGAGCTTAAACAAGCGATTGCGGGGAAATCAGTTGTACCCGTAGATGCATTACTGTCGCGGGGAGAATCGTTGATGGCGTTTGATCTGAAAACGGTGAAGAAAGACGATCCTTGGCGAAGCGGGGATCTTGAATTCGTAATCGAAGAAGACGGTAAAATGGACGGGTTCGTCGGTTGGTTCGTGTCTGATCTTTCACCCGAGATAACTTTGGATACAGGGCCTGACTGCGTTCCAACGCATTGGGGACAAACGCATTTTATGTTTCCACCACGCGACGTGAAAAAAGGAGATGTAGTTAAAACTCACTTTGCTCTAGACCGCCATCCCTTCGAAGAACGCAGCTTGGAGCTAAGGCTCGCGGTGGATGATGATACGATTCATTATACGGTCGGGTAGGGGTATGCTATTATAAAATAGAGGACCGCTTGGGCCCTCTTTTGGGTTTTCAAAATGCTTACGTAGTTTCGGCTAATCGACGGGTTGCTCGAGTCTCCGAGATTTCGCGGAAATATTTGGGCAGTTCTATTCTTGCCATGTCGGCGACTTAGCGAAGATTAGACAGGGTTTTGATCATGCCGAATAGGATGTTGGAAACATAGACGCTCGAAGGGCTATTTCCGTATTAGGGAAAAACTACCAAGGATGCTTTTCGAGGCCAAGGTGTTTGAGGACCTCGGGTGGCGGACCATCGAAGGAGGCGAGTGCCACATTGCCGACGTAGCCGACTTCTCGGGTGCCGTGATCAGTCGTGTAGTAGCCGCCCATAGTGAGATTACGGAACGTGGCGAAGAACGTGGCTCCGGCTAGGTGTTCCGTTTTCGCTTTCGGCTGGTAGCAAATGTCGTCGCAGATCGTTTTCTGTTGGCTGGAATCGAGATCGTGAAAGGCTTTACCAAAACGGTAGTGCGACTCGGCGTTGATCCAGTCGATTCCTTCGAGAATTGTTTTGCGGTCTTTCTCCTGGGCCGGATAAGGGGCGCTGATCCACTCGTCGATGAAGTCGGGGACATTCAGCCCGCTGGCGCTAGGCGATTCGCCGTTGGCCGGTAGAATGATGTCGGCGAGTGTGGTGGTTGTCTTAAACTGTTCAGGAGTCAGGATGCGTTCCCAAGGAGCGGCCTCCGGTATGAGGAGGTTCGGATCGGACCCGTAACCTCTGGGAGTGGGAATAGAGGGACCAGACTGGCCGAAGCTGTTTGAGTTGAGAAAGGGCACGCTCGCGGATGCGAATAGTATCCATTTAATGGCTACCCGACGATCTAGACGTTTTGGATCGTTTGAATTGTTCATCTTAAAGATCTCCTTTTTTCATGGCATCTATCATGTAGTCGGCGGATCGCCAAGCGAGAGCCATGATGGTGAGCGTCGGGTTTTTGTCGGCGTTAGAACAGAAGGGGCCACCGTCGGTGATGAAGAGGTTTTTCACATCCCAGGTTTGGTTGTATTGGTTGGTTACGGATGACTTGGCATTTTCGCCCATAATGGTGCCGCCAACTTCGTGAATGATCATACCGCCTGGAAGAATGGCTTTCTTGCCGGTCGTATCGATCTCGCTCGTAACTGCCCCACCCATTTCGGTGATCAGTTCGGCAAAGGTCTTGTGCATGTGAGCGGCCTGACGAATTTCGTAGTCGCTCCACTTCCAATGGAATTTCAAAACGGGAATGCCCCATTTGTCTTTAACTCGATTGTCGATTTCGGTGAAGCAATCATCGTTGGGGACCATTTCGCCACGTCCGGCGTAACTCATGAACGAGCCGTAGTAACGACGGGCGTCTTCTTTGAGCTGTTTGCCGTAGCTTCCGCCGGTAAATTTTTCGAGTCCGTTGAAAGTGCCTACTCTTGGTGTACCGCGACTACCTCCCATTTCGATATGATAGCCTCGCGGAAAATCAAGCTTACCGGCGAGCTGTTCCTTGTATAGCCACCAGGGAACGTAGGAATGACTGCCGCCCGCTCCGTCTTCGTTGTGAGGCGGCATGTTTTCCCACGCAGGGATTTGACCGCCTAGCCCGGCTCCGACCGTATCCATAATATACTTGCCAACTTTTCCGGAGGAATTGGCGAGGCCATCGGGATGGATTGGGCTCTTCGAGTTGAGGAGAATACGGACTGATTCGCATGAACCGGCGGCGAGCGTGATGATGCGTCCTTTGACTGAGTAGTCCCGACCGGTGCGCTTGTCGACGAAGTTGACGCCAGTAGCTTTGCCCGTCTCGTCGATTTCGATTTTGCGAGCCATGGCGTTGGTGATGATATCCAGATTGCCGGTCGCGAGGGCTGGTGGGAGATGGACGGTGGTCGATTGGTAGTTCGCTTTGATCGAGCAACCGCGTCCGCAGGGAGTTGCCCAGAAGCAAGCGAGGCGTTGATCCATCTCTTGAGAGAGGATTTTGGCGGCCTTAGGATTGTTGGGGTGGAGGCGCTTGGGGATGTTCTTCGAATCGAGACGCTTGCTGAGAACGGCGCGATGGATGGGGATGACGGGGATACCGAGTTTCTTGGCGTGCTTGCGCGTGTAGATCTCGCTGGCTCGGGCTTTGGGGGCTGGCTGAAGAACGCCGTCCGGAGAGTTGGGGGTGTTTTCGAGACCTTCGTTGCTGCCGTAAACGCCGATGAGCGATTCGACTCGGTCGTAGTAAGGAGCGACGTCTTGGTAACCGAGCGGCCAATCGATACCGACGCCGTCGCGGCTCTTGCCTTTGAAATCGTAATCGCCGTTTCGAAGGGAAATGCGCCCCCAGTGATTGGTGCGTCCGCCGAGCATCCGGGCTCGCCACCACCAAAACTGCTCTTCGGACTTTTCGGAGGCGTTGGTGTACGGTTCGTGAGGAACCTTCCAGCCACCATCTACAGTCGCATCGTAGAAGCCGAATGCTTTTTCTGGTGTAGACGCGTCGCGCAAGGGAGCTTGCTGGCGTGTCTGAAACATGGGGGTTTCTTTAACGGGATCGTAGTCGCGTCCGGCTTCGAGCATAAGGACTTTGACGCCTTCCATTGCGAGCGTGTAGGCGGTCTGTCCGCCAGCGGCTCCGGAACCGACGATGATGACATCGTATTCCGGCTTGGTTTTACCTGCGTTGATATGGGGCATGGGAAAAATTATGAATTATGAATTATGAAATGGGGGCGTGAGGTGTTGGCTTTTCGAAGATTGTAGGGAGAGGGCTTACTGGCAAGCGATCAATCGACGACGAATCGATTTCTTGAGTTTTAACACACGGATGTGTGTGTTGTGCGTTCTTAGGGCTGGCGCAAGCGCCAGCCCTGCGGTTGGATGGAATCTCGGTCAAAGGAATACATTAGTTAGGGAGGGTGACTCTCTTGCCCTGAATTTTCATTCTTCTTGTGAGCTCCTGTTGTTCGACGGCTTGTCTGGGCGCGGTGGCGTTGCCTCCGGGGACTAGTTCGCCGTAGGGACGGTCGGTCGTTTCAATCGTTTTGATTAGGAGCTGTTTCATTTCCTTTAGCGCGACTGAGTATTCGGGATCGTTCACAAGGTTCTTCATCTCGCGTTGGTCTTTCTCGATTCGGAAAAGCGCATCGTCGTAGTAGAAGTTTGGATTCGCCGATCCGCGCGTTCCGATGCCAGCTCGGTTGATGGGGGAAAGTAGGGCTGGCAGCTTTGCAGGGTCGCCGTTTCGGATTTCTATCAGGTGCTCCTCGGGATACCGTGTCGCTATGTATTTGAATTCCTGGGTTCGGATGGCACGGCTAAATCCTAGCTCTAGATAAAGATAATCTCTCCAGGAATCGGATGGTTTGCCGCCAAATAGCGGGGCCATGCTGCGTCCGTCGAGAACGTACTGTTTCGGAAGCGTAACTTCGCCGAGGCCGAAGGCGGTGGCGACGATATCAATGCTTTGTACGAGTTCGGAGCTTTCGACGTCGGCTTTCACCTTGCCTGGCCAGCGCATGATAAACGGTACGCTGGCACCGTCGATATCGTAAAGGGAGCCTTTGAGGCGGGAACCATGATCGGCGGTGAAGATGACGAGCGTATTGTCGTCGATACCTAGTTTCTTGAGCTTTGCTAGGATGGCTCCGACGCCCGAATCGATCCAGGAATAACCTGCGTGGCCTTTGGCCGGGTCGAGATTGCGTTGATTCAGCTCGTTTAGGATCTCCTTTCGAGATAGCATCCCTTCAGGGACAATAGACGATTCGAGGACGCCGGATCCCGATACGAGCGGTTCAGCTATTGAACGACTCCAAGAGCCGTCCGGTCCATGTACGAGTGTAGTGCAAAAATGGAGATAGAAGGGCTTTTCGGCCTTTCCGGAGCCGACGCTGTCTTCGATGAACTCGAGAGCGGCATCTACGGTCCATTCCAGGTTGTGTTGGTTATAGGGTTTCTGGAGGTTTCCCATGTAGATATTCTTGGCCCAGTCGAATCCCCTACCCGTTAGCATCTTGCGATACTGTAGTTCGTTGAAGCGAAATGCTTCGTTCATTTCGTCTGAGGCTTTCGCATCTTTCGCTATGTACTTCAGGCCGTGGGCCTCGTAATCGGATGGCTTTCTTAGACCCTCAACTCCGCTCGCGTGGTATTTCCCAACGAAGCCCGTGCGGTAGCCAGCCTTTGAAAGCATGGCGGCGACATTCATGTTGTCGGGCTCTAGGCCCATGTTGAATGAGGGGAAGGCTTGTTGGCCCTCGGGGTTTTCTTCGAGAAAGATCTCCGAGGAGGAGCGGCTTGGGTAGCGGCCCGTCAGAAAGGCGTAGCGCGAAGGGGTGCAGACGGTGCTGGTAACGAATCCGTTGTGGAAAAGCATGCCTTCTTCAGCCATGCGATCTAGGTTCGGCGTCCAGACATCGCCGCCGTAGGCGCCGATTGAATCCTTGTCCTGATCGTCTGTCAGAATGAGGATGATGTTCGGTCGCTTGGCTTGGGTAAAGTTGGCTGCGAAGGCCAGCAGGGCAGAGACAATGAGGAGAAATTTGGAGAGTTGGTTCATGAGGTGCTGTAGATTGTCGAACAGGTTAGCTATAGGGCTGTGCGCTTCCACCGTGTCGTGCAAGCCGAGAGCGATCTTCTATCGTGGCTTTTTATCCTGGTTGAGGCTATTTCTTCGGTTGATGCAGGGGAGGCACGAAGCGCTTGATAAGTGGGAAATGACGAAAAGAGCAGATGGGTAACGGCCCTGTTGCAATTTTCTCGATTGATTCAATAGGCGTTTTTTTGAAATATTGCGTTACGTAACCCCGCCAATCGACATATCCCAATTGGAACCCTTGCCTAATAAGTGACTAGTCGCTCAATAATCAATGGCCTAGTAAAAGCGTCAGCTTTATTTTGAAATTACAAATGAAATGCTTAACCTACGGACTTTTGCCCACAGATTGCTCAGATCTTCACAGATGACGTTTTTAAAAGCGAAAACTGAATATCGGCGAGAAGCCTAATCGCGAGTGGGGAACCCAGGGAATCATGTGCAGAAAACAATTACAGCTCAATTTGATAAAATGAAAATATCGATAAACCTAACGACTCTCATCACCACGTTCGTAATGGCGTTGGCTTTCGCGTCTACAAACGCACGAAATCCGAATATCGTCGTAATAATGACCGACGATCAGGGTTATGCCGACATTAGTTACAACCCGCGTCACGCGAAAGAGGTTTCCACTCCGCATATGGATAGGCTGGCCAAGGAAGGGGTGTTCTTTTCCCAAGCCTACACGAGTGGTGTCGTATGCTCGCCCACCAGAGCTGGCTTGATGCTTGGACGCTACCAACAACGTCTCGGCATCTACACTGCGGGCGAAGGCGGGAATGGGTTTGATCCGAATATGAAGATTTTCCCTTCGTATTTGCCGGAAGAATACTCGAGCATGGCGATCGGAAAATGGCACCTTGGGCTCGATGCCGATTTCCCTGAGCTCAAATGGCACGCCGTAAATCGTGGCTTTGATGAAGCCTTCAAATTCATGGGACGCGGCGCTCATGACTATTTCGAACAAAAAGGCATCAAAGGCGACTATGCCCCGATCTACCGCAATAAGGAGCGTCTCGAAGGCGACGAATACGAAGGTTACCTTACCACTCGTCTCAGCGAAGAAGCGGTCGCCTTTATCGATAGAGAAAAGGACAATCCTTTTTTCCTCTATCTCGCCTATAACGCTGTCCACACTCCCGCTCAAGCGCCTCAGGAAGACATCGATTTCTACAAAAATAAATTCCCGCATCTCTCGGAAACGCGAGCAACGCTCATGGCGATGCTTAAGCACCTCGACGATGGAGTTGGGATGGTGGTCGATAAGCTGAAGCAGGAGAAGTTATGGGATAATACGCTTTTGTTCTTCCTGACCGACAATGGCGGAGCTGCCGCCATGGATGCGGACAACGGCCACCTGCGTGACTTTAAGCAAAGCGTCTACGAAGGTGGCATCCGTACCCCTTGGATGATTAGCTGGCCTGATCGATTCAAAGGTGGAAGCGTGGTCGATATACCCATAATATCTTTCGACATATTGCCAACCGTCATGGATGCCCTTGGCGAGTCTCCTCCGGAAGCGAAGGGCTTCGATGGCAAAAGCATCCTTCCCCTGATCGAAGGGAAATCGAAGGTGCATCACGATGTCCTATACTGGGATACCGCGGATCCGAAAAAAGGATGGGCTGTCCGCAAAGGCGATTGGAAATTGAAGGGAAACGCGAAAGCCATCGAGCTCTACGATTTGAAAAAGGACCCTTCCGAAGCGACGGATCTCGCCAAGCGGCATCCCGAAAAAGTGAAGTCGCTGCACGCTCTCTATACTGCTTGGCGTGCCGAGATGCCGGTCCCGAATTCAGAGCTACCGAAGGTTAAAAAGTAGCGAATCAATGGAATCTGGGGGGATTTTTATAACAACGCTTCGCTTGTTGTTCTTTCCGCCTTCGCTGCGCTACGGCGAGACAGGTCAGAACAAATAGGTGCTCCCGCTGACGCGGGAACAAAAAAGTTCGAACTATCCAACGATTTGGAAAAAACCTATTGGTTCCGCGTTAGCGGAGACACAAGGCCGCTAGGCCGTTGTGTGGAAACCTCAACCGAATTTATATGTTCGGTGGTCAGGTACGGGTGCGAAGGGATTTGAACTAATCGTCCATCCTTTCTCATCCGAATCCACTCGAGTTCCTCGCCCTTCGACGGAGCTCAGGGTCAACGAGGACGTAGCTACCCAGATAGATCGGGATGGTTTAAAACCGAGGTCGAGGACCTCTATTCTTCTTCGGTTTCGGTCTCAGCCTCTTCGGCTGCTTTGACCTTGGCTTCCTCGGCGACTCTCAGCTTTTCAGCTTTCGCCTCCTCGCGTGCCATGCGTTTGTCGCGTTTCTTTTGTTCGCGCTCGAGGCGCTTGTAGTCTTTGCTGGGTGTTGATGCCATTGTAAATTGCGGTTCAGTTGTGATCCAGGATTGAATCAATCATTTCGAAGAGAGCAAACGGGTCATTGATCATTTGTCAATAAAGGGGATTATTTTATCAATTTCTTCTCGTTGATATGCCTTTAGGTCCCCGTCGCCAAAGAGTTTGTCGGAGATTTCGAATTAGAAACGTGCCTTTTCGAACCTACTACCCTACACACAGACAAGCAGTATCACACTTAGAACCTATCCAAAAATCAACCGTTTAAACTTCTTATAAATACGCTAACTACCCGTCGCAATTTTCTGAAAACCGCTACGGTTGCTATAATCGGCATGCACGGCTCGAGAGCCTCGTCATCACCCTGGGCGAAATACCGGCCACAGGTATTTGGAAAGACTAGTGTATGATGTCGAAAGTATGATACATATCAGGCGTCGTAACCTCGACCAATTACACAGGGCTAGCCGTTACCGTTTTTTGAAACAAATCAACCAGGAAGCGGGTCTGCAGGTTGGAGTCGTACTGTGGCTCGAACTGAGTTGGCGCCACTACGTTTGAGCACAGCGCATGAATAGACAATATCCCACTTGCTTCATTGAAGAGCTTCTTGGTGATCGTTCCGAACGCATGCTTTGTGTTTGCCATAGACGCCCTGAGATGTGTACCGACCATCCTGGGAGGAAGTCTCCATAATAGACCCCACTTCGGGCTGTCGCATCATGTCGCCCACTGGCACTACTTCAAAATCTAGACATGATTGAGCTAGATGTTGCTGCCCGCCGAATTGGTCTCGATATTTCAGAAGAGGAATTGGCCACAAGGAAGGTTAATTTTACTCATCCGCCTGTGCTTATGGCTCGCGGCTAGCAGAAGCTTTATTTGGATATAATTTTATAGGCTAACACTGGAGCGGATCTGAATTTTCTTGTTGATAGTTGGGGTATTGCGCCTTCGGAATGCCGCGGCTATCATGTTGAATGCCTGTTTCATCCTGTTTTCAGTTTACGGCAGGTTGAAATGGGGAATGTCCTCACTAGAAGAAAAGCCCATTCCTCTAATGAATTGTTCGCGATAGGCAAACTGACTTCCAGGCAGCGAATAGCCGTTGGCGGGATTGGCCTGTTAGCTACCATGGAAACCTGACAGTTTTGTCGCGGTACACGGAAGGGGCCTTCCCCTGCCTCGATGCGTTTGTCACTTCCCGCTCGATCCTCGCTTAATGGATACTTAGCCGTAAGTGCATCTAAAAATGGATCGCATGGTTCATTGCAGATATGGCCTTCACTGTACTCTGGGACATCCAGGGCTACCGGGTCGAAGCGATTGAGTTCGGTGGGCTTTGGATTATACTAGACGTTGGTCATTGTCAGGTTCTCCGTACCGAAATAGTCGTTTGGACGGTTGCCGTGTATGACGAATACATCGTCGGTGCGAAAGGGGATCAGTTTACCATCTACATCTGCGGCTTCTAGCCCATGCGTGACGATAGCGACCTTAGAAAAGGATTCGAAATAACGTGGGTAGTCGCGACTCCCGACCAAACCTATTTGCCCAGGCTTGCACCCAGGTAACCGAAATGGATAGGGCCGCACGGAGCATGAAGCCGCCCTAGAATCGCAAAAAGTAGGAATAGCGTTTTCCCGAAGCTCAAGAACCTATCCTTGCGCTTAATGCTTTGCGTCATTCGAAAACGGTATATGGGATGCTTGTGAAAAAGAATTAGAAATATTTCGATTTGATCTAAGAACTTTTATCATTTCTATAGACAAACAAAAAAGCAGGCTACGTTTAACCATAGCCCGCTTAAAATTCAAATTAGTATATCCTACACCTAGAAGCGTCCAACAATTTTCAGAGTTGCGTGAATAGGAGCTCCAACTGTCACCTGTCCACTTCCGTATGAGTGTGGAAAATAAAGCCTATCGGTTACGTTTTCTATGTTAAGTTGAATCCGCATATTTTCATCAATTTTATAATAAGCAGATGCATCAACGCGAGTATAAGATGGTAATTTGGTACTACCTTTTCCAATAGTATCACCTTTATGAACTACACCTAGGCCAAAGCTTAGTTTGTCATCTAGTTTAAAAAGATTCCAAATTGAGTAACTCTTCTCAGCTACCTCTGCTGGAACCCTTCCGTTCACTATATTAGCTCCAGCTGAAATGAACCAATTGTCGGTTACATTACCAGTCGCTTGTAGTTCCATCCCTTTTGTGGAAGTCTTTGTAACTGCAAAGTCGCCATCAGCCACTGATCCAGTTGGTTTAACAGCATCTGAACTGTATAATGCAGCACTTAAAGCCACCCCGTTATCAAGGTCGAATTTTACCCCAAATTCAGTATTCTCGTAAACATCTGGATCTGTCTTTTGCTTCGTACTACCTTTTAAATCAGCATATTGACCCCCACTTTTGGGTATAAAAGATTCGCTGTAACTTGCATAATATGAAACATTTCGCTGTGGCTTATATACAAATCCTAGGCGAGGAGAGAATTCTTCATCTGTCTTGGACGCACTACCACCAGAGTTGCCGTACACATCTTTTACTGAAAGACTGAAGTCATCAATTCTACCGCCCAAAACTAAGTCAAATTGTTCTGATAATGCGATTTCGTCACTGAAATAGATAGAACTGACACTAAGGTCAGCTTTAGTCTCATCATATTTTTCGGTCGTAAAATTATGAGGAGATATCGATAGCGGGTTAGTTACGTTGGTAGTAATCTTTTCTCCCTTAGAGTTATTATCTAAGTTATCTGTATCCATATAGAAACGATCATTATTGTTGCTAGTATCAACGTCCTCTAGACCGAACACGAATTTGTGTGTCATGGTACCGATTTTCTTTTCTCCAATCAAATCTAGAGAATAAATTTTGCTACTCCTGTTAGTTGTATCACGATACCCCTCTAGTTGTACCGTGCCTGCTGCAGAATCATAACTTTTTGCGTAAAGATTCTGATATAGCTTTGAAAAGTCGTTATCGGTGTAGTTGAAACGTAATTTCGTGCTATCATCTAATGCTTGGTCGATACTTAATCTGATAGTATCTGCATCTAAGGATGAATAGTTATCATTTTTATCGCCAAAAGTTATACCCGCTAGTGACTTGACCGGTACCCCGTTTTCAGACGGAATACCACGATCTATAAAGCGTTTGTGGTCAAGGTTTTCGTAAGAGACATTAACAGTTGTTTTCTCACTCAATTCAAATTTTAAAGTTGGATTGAATCCAGTGTTATCTCCATAATAAAAATCACGATGATTTTCAAGGTCTTCAGTATAAGCATTCAAACGAAATGCCACGTTTGCTCCAATCGCTACATTTGCGTCTATATCAAAATATTGTTCGCCCAATTCATCGAGAGAAATCGTATAACCTGTGGAATTCTCGCCAATTAGAGCAGTCTTGCTAACTCGGTTAATAAGTCCGCCCGTTCCACCGCGCCCAAAGAATAATGCATTTGCTCCCTTAAGCACTTCGACCTGTTCTATATTGTAAAGTGGCCTAAAGTACTGAACATCATCTCTTACACCGTCCACAAAGAAGTCGGCTGTTGATTTAACTCCTCTAAAGAGGATGTCATCTCTATGGCCTTCACCTTGCCCAGCGTCAATGCCAGGAACATAATCAGCGATGTCGGCCATAGATGTTATGTCCTGCAGAGACATCAGGTCAGATGTCAAAATCGTTAAACTTTGAGGCACTTCGTCAATGGGAGTAGGCGACTTAAGTGCGTTGATCTGATCCGATTGCAGGTACTTGCCCACAACAACAAGGTCGTCTAGTTCAACAGCTTTGTTTTCTTGTCCATGCAAGTCAACAAATGCTGTTGAAAATAAAGTCGTGATAGCTAAACACGCTAAGTTACATTTTTTCATTTTTAGTATAGTTTCGATTCTTAAAACTGCGGTGACCCCTACAAGATTTGAGGTCTGTCGCTTTTTCATAAGAAGGCAAAATACAGGAAATTGGGCTTAACAGGCTACTCCGAGACGGATCAAAAGCGCCCCGAGACGGATTTTTTATTTTGATGGGTTAAACTTCACTTAGTTTTTTAACTTTGCAGAGGAAGCAGCTTTGGCTGGCCAACCGGGCGTATTTACGGCAACCGAATACTGGGCGGCTTACGATCTTCTGCAATTAGTCTAAATTGCTAATGAAGGTGGATCTCTTGAGAAGACCGCAACTTTCCGCCTCCAGGGTCATCGCCTGCTGTCGGAGATAAAAACTTTGGGATTAATGCCAAAAGCTCCCCGGAATGCTCGCGTAAAGTGACTTGGGTTGGAATAGCCGACCGTGTTAGCGACTTCCAATACCGTAGAGTCCCGTGTTTTCAACAATTCGCGAGCATGTTCCATTCGTTTTTGCCTTAGGTATCCGAATACGGTCACTCCAAAACGATCACGGAACCCCTTCTTAAGCTTGAACTCGTTCAACGAAACTTGTCGGCTCAAGCCGGCAAGAGAATGATCAGCAGCTAGATTGTCTTCAAGGTAATTGGCTGCGGCAGCTATGGAATTATGATCGTCCTTCCGCGAGCACGGATCTTTTTGTGGAGTGTGGTCGAGCGGCGAGGCACGGGATACGAGCGAAAGAAGTTCGAGTGTCTTAGCTTGAATAAGCAAGAGCTCGCTAGGGTTATTTCCTTGTGCTGACGCAAGATCCTTCGCCAGTCCAGTTACAGAGGAATCCATCTGACTCTTAAGGAAAATTGTTTCTGTCCGTTGAGAACAACCCAAGCAGGCTCTTCGCGTGTGCGAGAAAGTATCTTTCTCATTGGCCAAGCCCTGCCAAATCTCGCTGGAACATTCGATAACGGCCAACTCAACATCACCGGAGAAGGTTCCGGTCATCTGTTGATTGTTTATGGACAAAGCGAACCATTCTCCTGTTTTGGCTGTGCGGGCACCGATTATCGGGAACGAAAAGTCTATTTTTCCACGAAGGACAAATACGATCTGAGAGAAAGATTTAAAGGGCCAAACAGTGAAAGTTTCGGTGGCGTCGGTCGAAAACCTGTACGATGAGAAAGAGAGGCCCTCTATCTGGTCAAACCGCATGCTGGGTACTTCTCGCTTGCCGAAAGACAACGAAATCACTGCAGGAGCCTTGAAGGGACATCCGAACATATTAAATGCTACTGAATCTCATTAGCAAATGAATGGGAGCCAGTTTCAATAGCGTCAAGAGGCTAATGCAGACAGAATCGATCTTTTTTGTCGATAGGACCGGATTTCTTCTAAACGAACACAAGAATGTTCACAGGATTGATTGGAAAAGGTGGGTGGGCTACAGCACAATGCAATGGGGCGATTTCCGAAAAGAGAAAACTGTGAAGCCGGTGATGGTGGTTATTTCCCGTTTTTGGAGTGGAGCAGTGTAGACGGCCGAAGAACAAGTCAGACTAGGTGGATCGTTTCGCCGAATATTTGGAACTGATGATGCCCTATTTGCTGTGCATCAATTTGAGCGGCATGACGGATAAGGAGATCGTCGATCACAAAACCTTGGAGAACAAAATTCTTCCGATCGGTTCAGGTAAATACGAAGCTCAGATGATACGTTTAGTATTGGAATCTGGATACGGTGGTTTAATTGGGCTTATTGATCACATGCCGTCAGCCGATTCGGAAACGCGTCTGCGCGAAAACCTAGCAGGATTGAACGAAATTCTGTCTCGGTAGGGAGGACTGCTTCAGTTCTCTGAACGGTATCTAAAACGGAGGACCGAGCCGGTCCTCCCTGCCTACTGGGTCATCGTGGAGCGCACGGTTCGCCTTCGACATAGCTCTTGAGAAGGCTGCGCATGCTCTCGACCTTTTCGGGGTGTTTTGCGTAGAGGTTTTTGGACTGGCGCGGGTCGTCCTTTAGGTTGAATAGGAGACCCGGATTGTCTTTTCCGTAATCCTCTAATCCGAAATGATCCAAATAGCTTTCCGTTACTTTCCTGACAGCTCCCGAGGGGGCATCGATCAAAACCCAATCTCCCTTGCGCAAGGCAAACTTGCCGGCAGATGTGTTCTGCACGGTCGCGGTTCGCAAGGGACGGGCATAGTCCTCACTGTGTAGCACGGGCAGCAAATTATAACTGTCGATGGCCTCTTCCTTGCCCATTGGGTAGTCAATCATAGCGGCGAAGGTGGCTGCCAAATCCACCTGGCTCACCACTTCGTCGGAAACGGCACCCGCCTCGATCTGTCCAGGCCAGCGAACGATGAGGGGAACTCGATGTCCACCTTCGTAAAGGTCGCGTTTCACTCCCCGAAAATCTCCTGAGCTCCATTGGTCGTGTTTTTCCAAGCGTTCGAAAGCGAGGTTTTCCGTTCCGTTGTCGGCGGAGAAGATCACCATCGTATTTTCGGCTAAGCCGCTCGCTTCAAGCGCCGCCAGGACTTTGCCGACCATGGCATCGGTCTCGATGACAAAGTCGCCGTAGTAGCCGGCCTTCGATTTTCCGTGGAATTCCTTATTCGGGACAATCGGATAGTGCGGGGAGTTGAACGCGAGGTAGACGAAAAACGGCTGATCGGATGTCTGCTTGGAAATCCACTCGACGGTTTTCTCGGTGACGGTCGGCAGGATATCATAAGGACTCCAGCTCGCGGCCATCGGTCCCGGACGGAAGGTACCGCCACCAGCCAATGGTGCTGATTTGATGACAGGCTGAGTCGGGATGGTCACGAAGCGATCGTCTTCGATCCAACAATACGGCGGAAAATTGATCGTTCCATCGCCGAAATAATGATCGAACCCGCGCTCAAGCGGACCGCCTGGAAAGCGCTTCGTCCAATAGTAGGAATCGGGCTTGGGCCAGTCCTTCTTTTCCACTCCGGGTTTGCGAATGGCATCGAAATCCCAGCCTAGATGCCACTTGCCGAAAGCGGCCGTACGATAGCCCTTTGTCTTGAACATCTCAGCGATGGTAAAGTCGCCCGGTTCGAAAACAGGTCCGCCAAATGCTTGGGCAATTCCATGGAACCGACGCCAGTGATGTTGTCCGGTCAGCATAGCAAAACGGCTCGGCGTACAAATGCCGGAAGAGCTGTGCCCGTCGGAGAAAGTCATCCCTCCGGTCGCCAACCGATCGATGTTCGGCGTTTGGATCTTCGCATCCGTGTCGCCGTAGGAAACATCTCCGACTCCCATATCATCGGCGTACAGGATCACCACATTGGGCCTGTCAGCGGCGTAAATCGTCGCGCTAAACGCGCATAATAGAATCGTCAGTAGTTTCATAGTTGAAGTGGATAGAATGGGAGAGACGCAAAAGGGTCAAACCGTGGTTTTTCTAAACAGCGTTCCGCGGGCACGATTTCATATAGCTTCGTTGCGGGCCTAGTAGATTTTTCCGTTTGGAGAAATGGGTTTAGATATGGCAGCTATGATTGAGCTTATTTTGCTCGGAACACTTCGCTCTGGACGGCGAGGTTGATGAGGTCGCCAAAGCGATAGCCTTCGGAGGGTTCGGCGTTGACGATCTCGTTTACGATGCGTCTGTCACCTACTGAAAGTTCTCGTCCCGCGCCGTATTCAAGAAGCTTGGTCAGTAGGCAATTGGTGAAAATCTCGGGGCATTCCTTGAGGATACGTTTGATCGATGCGGGGCCGTCAAGGGCAGCGCCGTCGGGCATGGTGGAGCTGGCGTCTATGAAGGTCTTGTCGCCTACGTAACGAGTGCGCCAGCCTCCGATGGCATCGTAATTTTCGAGGGCGAGACCCAAGGGATCAATGTCGCGGTGACACTTGGTGCAGCTTCCCAACTCGGTGTGGGCCTTCAGCGTTTCACGGACGCTTGTCGCTTTGCTGGTATCGATATCGAGGGCAGGAACATCCTTGGGTGGTGGTGGTGGATGTTTGCCGAATAGATTTCCGAGCACCCAGACTCCACGCAGGATAGGAGAGGACTCGACCCCGTCGCCGGTCACTGCGAGGACGCCAGGCAGGCCGAGCACGCCACCGCGGTTACTTACATGCTCAGGGGTGCCTTCGGGCAGATCGTTCAGGTTGAGACGTTCAGGCTCCGGCCAAACTTGACTATGTCTTTGAAGGGCCGCTACCGAATCGAGACTAGCGCCGCCTTTCATTCCCCAGACCGCTTGCATAGCGGTATTGGCATAGGTGAAATCGGAATCGACGAAAGTGGAAATGGGTAGATTTTCGCGGAGGATTTCCTCGAAGAATTCCTCGGTGGAGCGCACGAAACCGTAGCGCACGTTTTTATCCCATTCGTAACGAATGTCGCAGACATTGATAGCTTCTACCTCACGATTTCCGAGCCACTGACCGGTGAAGTGTTTCACGAACTGATGTGATTTCGGAGCGTCAAGCAAACGTTGAACCTGAGCTGCAAGTACAGCGGGATCAGAGAGCTTTTCAGTCGCGGCAAGCCTGATCAGTTCATCGTCCGGCAAGCTGCTCCAGAGGAAATAGGAGAGCCGGGATGCGAGTGCATACTGGCTTAGGAAATCCGAGTCTTCCACTTCGCGGTATAAAAATGCCGGGGAACAAAGAAGGCGGCGAATAGCATAGTGCCAGGCGTATTCAGATTGTCCTGTCTGTTTGCCATGCTCGAGAACGGCCGTAACCAGTTTTTCACTCTCGAGAGGGGTCAGAGGGCGGCGAAACGCGCGAGCTGCTAAGGGCAGAAGCTTCGATTCTATTTTAACCCGATTCAGCTGCGGGGGCCAGGTTCCGAATAACTTTTTCGTGCGAGGCAAGGCGTCCATCGGACCCTCCACTTCCATGCCTCGTAGTTCAATAGTCGGGGTGGGGTCTAGCATCGCCTCTTTAGTCAGACTGATGGACTCTGGTTTGGTGATGAGATAGGTTTCATCCGGGAAACGACCTTCGGGATAGCGATTCTCGCAATAGATGTGAAACGTTTCGCCTGCCTCGAGCGGTACATAGCAGTCGACCCAGGTGGGGTTGCCATCTGGGACATGGACCTCCGCGACGCGGGTGGCCCATTCTCGACGGTAACGTTTGGGCAACTCCCCAGCGTTGGTTGGATCGAATGCGTAGAAACCCAGTCGGAGCGGTTTTCCATCTGCGCCGACTTCTGCTTGCCCATTAGCAAGCAGGCGCACCCGGTAGACGCCAGAGCGGGGTGCAAGTAGAAGGGGATCCCACACTGCCCCCATCCATCCCGAATTATTGCTGCCGGTGAACATCAGGTAATCTTTTTTCTTATACCTTTTCCAAAACTGACCATTGAGATCCGTCATAGGCGGCCCATACCAGGTACGGATTTCGTCTCCGCCAATGGCCTCCGTCGTATACTTTGCCTTGTAGATTGACCCGTTCAGCAGGGGCGCAACGCGATCAGCAATATCGGTCGCCGTTTCATGGTAGGCGTCCAATACAGCAGGGGAGAGAAAGAGCCCCTTGGGCATGGTATCGAATTCCGCGCCAGGTGCATCCGCCGGGAAAGAAAGGGGCAGATCGATTCCGCGGATTCCAAAAAGATCGCGTACTGTATTTAGATATTCGGTACGATTAAGGCGGCGTAGGGGAGTTCCTCCGGGTTGGGCGCTTTCGTCGGCCTGGGCCATGGCTGCACTAATTTTTCCGAGAAACGATTCAATCTTAGCCTTACCGGGATGCTTCTTTGCTTTCTCTTCCGGCATGTCTCCCAGCTCTACATATTCGTAAACCAGGTCCCATTGTTCTCGCGAGTCGGACGACGTCAGGTCCCAGGGCAAAGTGTCGATGCGAAAGTCGCCCTTTTGCTTATCCGTACCATGACATTGGATACAGTAAGTTTTAGTGAAGGATTCTATGGGTTCGGGAGTCTCGGCCCGCGCGGCTGTAATCGTGGTGAGACTGAGAAGAAACGCGAGTCCGTATCGGGCCCTCCAGGCTGGGTTCTTGCTGGGGGCAATTCTCACAGTAATGCTCCGTTGAGGTTCGATTTGCTCGTTGCGAAAGAATCGCGTTCGAATCCCAGGTGCTGTAGGACACTCACATAGAGGTCGCAGGCCATCTCGTTTTTATAGGTGAGTCCTTCGCCGCAGTCGAGGTGGCGTTGGTGCTTATAGCCGCCGCCAGCAATCATCAACGGGTAGTCTACACGGCGGTGCTTCGATGCATCCGCCATGGCGCTGCCGAGGAGCAGCGTCGTATTGTCTAGCATGTTACCACCGTCGGTATCGGATGTTTCTTTCAAGGCTTGCATGAAGCGGGCCGCCCCTTTCATGTGCTCGGTCTCGATCGCCACGAGTGGGTCGACCTTCTCCTGCTTCATGCCATGATGAGATAAATTGTGATAGCTGGAGGGCATCAGGGAACCGTTGAGCATCAATGCCGCGCCTCCGAGGGGAATGGTCAGGGAGAAAACCCGGCAGGTATCGTTCTTGATCGCTAGAGCCATCAGATCCCACATCAGGTCTTCGTTGATGAGCATCATGGACTCCGCAACGTCCTCTTCGGGTGGTAGCGAAAATCCCGGCTCCCGGGGAGCGAACGGTTTGTCGAGCCAATCGCGGCGGCGTTCGAGCTTCCGCTCCACGTCACGAACGCTGGTGAAGTATTCATCGAGCTTGTCACGGTCCTCGTGGTTGATCTGGTTGCTCAAGTGTTTGGCGTCGCCGGTCACCTGATCGAGAATGCTGCGTCCGGAGTCGAGGATGTACTGCTGATGTTCTAGGTCCGCCGCCTTGTTCCCAAAGATTTTCGCGAAAACCACGCTCGGTCGAATGATAGGTGGCAAGGGAATGCCGTTGGCGTTGAGGGACATGGGAGAGTTGTTTCTCAGTTCGCCGGCGCACAGTTGAAGCGACTCGTAGCGTGTCTCGACCCCGAGTTTTGGCGCAACGTACTGGTCCAATGAAATACTTCCCGGAACCTGTCCGGTGAAGAGGGTGTATACCAATGCGTGTCCATTCCCGGTTGGCCCGGCGTGATCGAGTCCCGCGATCGTGGTGAGCTGGTCGCCTACACCCACGGTGTCGAAAGGCTTGATGAGTCTAGCATTAGGGTTGCTAGCAAAAAAGTCGGGCTTGTACCAACCGAGTTGCGTACCTACGCAGACGAGCCGCTTGGGAGCCGCTTTGCGCTTCTCTTTGGCGTTGAGAAGGGAAGGAAGAAGGGGTAGGGCAAAGGCACCTTGGAGGAACCGTCGCCTATCGATAGAACGAGAATCCATGATAGATCTCGATAGCTAGCAGGAAACGGGCGTTTTGGCAAACTGATGGATCAAATCCCGACTTTTTGTGGCGGTTGATCGAGTTCTTTAAGCGATTGGTTTGTAGTAATCGGTCCAACCTTTTCGAGGCTCTGGGCCGTCGAGGACTGCCTGGGCTCGGGCGTTCCCTCGGATCCGCTTCTTTTTACGGTCGAAGTCAAAGCTCTCATTCAAATACTGGCACGTAACTCCAAGATGCAGCAACTGGGTCAGTTCGCCGGAAATGCTAAACGGTGAAGTGGTTTTCCCATTACCAAGGCAAGCCTGTACGAAACTCTCCTGGTGGCTCTGCGTTACTCTTGGCGGCTTCACGTACTCTGCGTACTCTCTCATCGTCACTTTTGGCAGGAGGCGCGATGGACTCCCGTGACTGGCACGGTAAATGGCTAACTTGCCATCTTTGCGGTGGAGCAACGTGGAACCTGTGTCATTCAAATTGGGATGCACGCTGGTTCCGTCTTCGTTTTTGTCCCAGTATTGTTCGTCCACAACGGGTTTCGTCCCATAACCGTCGGTCCAAGTGAGATCGACTGCCGGCAGGTTCTTCCCACGCTTCGGAAACTTCATGGATAGTTTGGAGAGCCGTGGAAAGATGATCTGGTTATGATCCAGCATCTCCAGTTTCTCAACTCGAGTAGGCAAGCCAAGCTTCAGATAGTCATGGGGAAAATCTAGAATGTGGGCGCCCCAGTCTCCAAAGATCCCGCATCCGTATAAATGGAATGCGCGCCAGGTCTGCGGGTGATACAAACTGTTGAACGGCTTCATCTCAGAAGGCCCACACCAGAGATCCCAATTCAGGCTTGAAGGGGCTTTCTCGGCAGTGGGGTACTCCTCTATCCGCAGCTCCTTTTCATAGAACCAGATGCCTGGGTGTTCGAATGGTTTGAAGAAAGCTTCGATCTTGTTGATGTCCTTTATCGCTCCGCCTTTTACGAGCTGCTGAAACTGGCTAGCTCCGCCAGAGGTGTGGCCTTGGTTTCCCATTTGGGTAACGACCTTGTATTTCTTTTCGGCCTGTATCAACAATTCGGATTCTCGGAATGTATGTGTGAGCGGCTTTTCTACGTAAACATGCTTTCCGCGACGCATTGCCTCTAGCGCGATTACAAAGTGCGTATGATCGGGTGTCACGACGGTGACGGCATCAATATCATCCCCCATCGTATCCAGCATCACGCGAAAATCGTCAAACCTGCGAACATCGGGGAATGCGGCTAGCGTTTGCGCGGCGCGTTCGGAATTGTAGTAGTCGACGTCAGCAAATGCCACGGGCATGGCGTTCTTTTGTTTGCACATGCTCGTGATCACCGAGTTCGCACGATTGCCGACACCGACGCAGCCAAGATTGAGCCGCTGACTGGGCGGCACATTGCCTGCCGAGTCCTTTTTACCTAATGCCAGATAAGATGGCAAAACGGTGAAACTAAATGCTGTGGTCGCTGATTTTCCAAGGAACGCGCGCCGCGAAATTCGGGAGCTCTTTTTCATGGGCTGATTATTGGACACTTTCTTAATGGGGTTCATCTTTCATTAGTGATCCACTTTGCCCTCTGGGACAAATGTTTTTTGATGGAAAATCGAGTGGTTCCGATTTGGTTCTCTGGAAGATAGAGTAAGTGGTTCCTCTAAATCATGGCACGAATAAATATAGATCCAGGTAGTAAAACTAGAATCCAGAAAATACTCGGGCCGGTAGTTGGCGCGTTTTTGAGTTACACGTCGCAGATGTGTACGCCTTCTTTGAGAGACTTGAGTGGATCTGGGCCAGCAGGGATGAACTCCTGCGCTACATAGCCGTCATAGCCGGTTTCGACGATGGCTTCCATTATCGCTGGGTAATAGAGCTCCTGCGTATTGTCGATTTCGTGACGTCCGGGAACACCTCCTGTGTGGTAGTGAGCAAAGTAGGGATGAAATTTTCGGATCGTTGCTATGACATCGCCTTCCATGATTTGCATGTGATAGATATCGTAGAGCAATTTGAATTCCTCAGCTCCGGTGGCTTCGCAAAGATCGACACCCCATTTGGTGAGGTCGGCCATATAATCTGGGTGGTTCACCTTGGAGTTTAGGAGCTCCATGACGATCGTGATTCCGTGTTTCTTGGCTATGGGAGCGATTTGCTTAAGTCCTTTTGCGCAATTTATGAGACCTTCCCGGTCACTCATGCCGTCGCGATTCCCTGAGAAGCAGATGACATTCTTGTAGCCGGCGGCCGCCATCTTGGGGCCCACGTCTTCATAGAACTGGATGATGGCATCGTGGTTCTCGAGGCGGTTGAGGCCGGTTTTTATTCCGCCGGGGACTCCGGTTACCATAGAGCAGGCGAGGCCGTGCTTTTGTAAGGTAGGAAAATCCTTAACGGCGATTAGATCTACGCCCTTCAATCCGATATCCTTGGCCGCTTCGCAGAATGGTTCCAGCTCGATGCCTTTGTAGCACCATTTACAAGCCGAATGGTTGATATTGCCTTTGAGGGGGCTCTTGTGATGGGCTCCAGTGGCAGTAGGGGTTATGGTATTGGTTGCGGCGAATGCGGCGGCGCCGGTCGCGATGGATTTGATGGCAGTTCTACGAGGTATACTTTGTTTCATAAGATTGGCGGGCAAATAGTTCGGAAGCAGTGGGGGCGTTAAAGATTGCTGGAGTGAATAGTCGTCTTCCCCAAAAGAGCGTTTAAAAAAGTGCAACGAATGTAAAGAGTAAGCAAATATGGATTATGGATATTTGTAGCTCAATGGTTTCGATTTGAATCGGTTGCGGCAAACTTAAAATAGTCTCGGAAGAAGGTCGATGAGGTAGCCCCGCCAGACCGGCCATGAATGGTTATCTCCTGGGGTGATGACATATTCGTGATCGATCCCCAGTTCGTTCATGGCGGCGTGGGTTTCCTCATTGCGCTCAAGCAGGAAATCGGCGTCCCCGCAGATAACATGAAACAATTTCAGATTCCTGTTCATTTGCTCCACGTCAGCGGTTTTCTTTATGTATTCAACCGGTGGGGGCGCCGAACTGAATCCGCTGATTTGGGAGAACATGTCGTGGTGCTGAAATGCTATCGTAAACGCATGTCCGCCGCCCATTGACAGGCCGGCAAATGCGCGACCGGATGGTTTGGTCTGTACATTGTAGAGCTTTTCCACGAACGGCAGAACATTGTTTACCATTTCCTTGGCGAATGCCTGGGTATTCTTGGGTCCGTAGGTTTCGTAGACCCGCGCTTCGGGGTCGACTGGGTGCGCATCCGGCATGACGATTAACATCGGCTTTGCTGCTTTCTGATTGATCAGCGAATCTAGAATGGAATGGGCCTTACCATGGGTGGACCATGAGGCCTGGTTGTCGCTAAATCCATGGGATAAGTAAAGTGTAGGCAGCGGCTTTTTGGTCGTGTGGTAGCTAGGTGGGGTGTACACAACCAATTTGCGCCAGGATTTCAGCGAATTGGACCAGTAATCATGAGAGTGCAAGGTACCATGGGGGATTTTCTGCAAGTCCCAGTGGTCGGGCGGATTCGATTTGATATGCAGGATACTGGTTTTAGGCCAGCGCTGCGGCTTGATGACAGGGTTGCGTGCATCGATGGTGCGCATTTTGTCGACCATCATTCCGTATTCCCAAACCCCTGCCGGCACTGGCTCCGGAGTGGTGCCCTCCCAGAGGCCCTTCTCGCCCTTGGTTAGTGGCGTTTGCCCATCGGGCCATTGGCCTTTGACGGTGACTGTGTCCGCATTTGGAGCATTGATACGGAAGGTAACCCGGCCATCTTCAAGGATCTCCGGAGAGACCTGAGCGATGGCGATAGAAATTGCGAGATTGAGGGTGAGAAAAGGAAGCAGGTATCGAAACATTCGCGTGGGTAGAAACTACGATATGGTTTTTAGTAGGAAATGAATGTGTATCTTCGTTTGGTACAATGGTTCCGATTTGGGTTAGGGGGTAGGATAATTCTGCGATTATGGTGCTTAGTGGAATTCTAAATGTCTACTCACAATTTCCTTGGCAGTAGACGATCGATTCCTGCCCCAGACTTAGATAATGTCGTAAATCTTGTTGGAGATGCCGTTTACTTCGAATGAGAAAAGGATAGTTTTGCTTTATGCTCGGAGCCTCGAAGATAGGTCAAGGTGTAGGGATGGGTCCCTTTTTCTAAAAGCGCCTTTCCTTGAGTTGCGCGAATGCCATTTGCAACCGATTCATTGTCGACTACTACCGTATCGTGCAGACGAAGAATAGCCCCTCCATCCGACTCGACGTTGAATTGGTATTCTCCTGAAGCTTCAATTGTTACGAAGCCTTTGAACTCTGCTGCTCCTCCTTCTTCGATATTCAGTTTGGAAACATCTATATTGAGTGATGATCCACCTTTTGCTACTTCGAGGCCAAAGGTTTGAGGAACCCAGTTAAAGGGCCCTTGATAGATTTTCCATCCTACACGCTTAGTATTTCGATCTGTGTCGATTCCGGGGATGGGAGCACTATCGTAAGGACGAGGAGCGCTTTCGCTTGGACGACGAATTCGTAGCACTCGATCCTTCATTCGCTGTTGGAGCTTGGTGAAGTACTCATTGCTTCCTGAAAGATCCATGCTTTCTCGTTCGTCATTATCCACATCGAAAATCATGAAATCGTCCGCGTGGCTTTCAATGCCTGTACGGATGCCTTTGTACCCTTCTACGAATACAACCTGCATTTGTTTTCGCACTCGATCCTGGTGGTGTGGGTCGAATTCAGCATAAGCGGGGGTATTGCGGCTGTTCAGATACTCAACATATACAGTACTCTCACGAGCTGTACCTTCGCCAGAAAGAAAAGGGAGCAGGGACACGCCATCTGAAATGGCAGGCGCCGCTAACCCTGATACGTTGGCCAGAGTGGGTAGCCAGTCATGAAATTGGGAAGGGGTGGAGTTTATGGATTGCGCTGGAATGCTTCCGGGCCAACGCACCAGAGTCGGCATGCGTATTCCCCCTTCCAATACATCCCGCTTGATACCGTGGAATGGTCCGAAGGAATCAAAGGAGCTGGCATTGTAGGTAAGACCTTCGATGTAGCTTTCGCGATGCGGACCATTGTCGCTCGTAAATACGACCAGCGTATTGTTATCGATACCGAGATCCTTCAGAGTTTTAATGACATCAGCGACCGAAGAGTCAATCCGGCGTACCATGGTGGCGAAACGCTTCTCCTGCTCAGCCCAGTCCTGCTTGGCATAGTCCGGGTGAACCCAGGAATCGATGGTATCCCCGATCGTATTGATCATTTTTCCGGCTTTGCCGATCCATTGCACCCCGCCATCTACGCCTCCACCTTTCGGGTACGGTGTGGACGGAACGTGCAAGGCAGCGTGAGGAGTGCTGTGCGCCAAATACATGAAGAAGGGTTGCTCGGGATTCGCCCCTCTGTGTTCTACGATCCATTTCTTAGCGTATGCGGTAAACAAGTCCGTCGTGTAGGAACCAGCTAATTCCTTATCTAGGCGTTGGTCGTTGTGAAAGACGGGTTTGCCTGTGCGGTGTAGCTCCGAGTCGCCTCGTGGATAGTCGTCGCCCGGATACTGGGTGTGGCCATCGCGGTGTTTTACGTAGCCGAAAAATTCGTCGAATCCACGAAGGGTGGGATAGGCTACCCATTGGTCCCTATCGTACTTTTCACGATCCCCTCCAGGCAGGCCGTATTTTCCGACCATGGCGGTGCGGTAACCCGCTTGTTTGAGAACGGTCCCCAGATTGTGGGAGTCGGCTAGGGCTTTATCAAATTGGTTATCCCGAATAGGCTCATGTCCCTGGTGTCGTCCTGAAAGAAGAGATGCACGAGACGGAGCACAGACCGGCGCTGGGCAATAGTGCTGGCGCAATTGCATCCCCTCTGCGGCAAACTGATCGAGCTTCGGCGTAGCATGTTTGCGCCCTTGCTTGCGGTCGTTTTGATAAAAGACGCCCAGGTCACCCCAG
>JABITN010000040.1 GCA_018700525.1 Opitutales bacterium | reverse complement strand
GCTTGGCACCCCAATCGACTGCCGTCAGACCGCCGCTGGTCAGGCCACCGACAAACCCGTTGTTCGAAACCAGGATAGCCCTTTTCCCCATGCGTGCTGCCTGAAGCGTCGCAGCAAAGCTGGCCGGCGTGCCGCCGTAAGCAACTACATCGCACTCTATTTGCTTCGGCTTCCCGGGGGCGACCTGTCGATAATAATGGAGATCGCCAGCATGCGTCACGGTGCACATGCTGCAGATCATTAACCCTGCTAATAGTAAAAGTTCTCGATGTCTCATATATTCTCCTTTGCCCAACGTCAAAGTCCTCCTACACCTGCCGGGGGCGAGACTTCGGCTGTCGGTTGGCGGTTGAACGTCATGGTGGATGGATTTCGCAATGGGGCAAGTGTTAGGAGCGACGTCTTGTTCGCTTTTGTTTTGCTTGTCGTAATTTGGGGCTCAATATTCTGGTCATGACTACTGACTCATCTTAGCCATTCCTCAATCGGTGAATGATCTATCCCCCCACCACTTCGGAAACTCTGTATTCAGTACATCAAACCCATAGATGTTTCAGCGATGGTGAAGCTTCCCCGTTTCTGGATTCATAACCAGGACTTCCGAATCGAATCGGAACAATTGACGTAACTGAGCGAAGATGGCGGAGCAATTTTCTATCAACATCAATCAAAATCCTAAAAGCCGAGTTATCATCTTTACTCTTTATATAATATTAAAGCTAATCAACCTCGTTGGGGGTTTCAAACCTCTGTGACTATCTAATGAATTGAAGCAATCGCCGAAGAGCAGACTTCGCATTATACTTTAAATAACTTCTCAGCTTGGCTTTTCGTTTTGTATTCATCTTTACATTCGGGATCTCACTATAAGGCAGGTCTAAAAAACTGCAGATTTCATCTACGATAAATCCGTCCTCTAATTTTATCGTCAGTAAGTCATTAGGCCGATCAGAAAAGTATTTAAAAACATCACGATGGTAGTTCTCCCAATGCATACTCAGAATATCCTCATTGTATGAGCGGGTTCCATAAAAATGCTCATGGTATTCATGTATGCGTTCGTTCCAATTAAAAATCATTTTACCTTGGTCAAACATCCACTCCATAGATTTAAGCCATGACTCTTTTTCACGTATCGTAAGGATAAACTTTGAACCGGGAAATCGCCTATCAAGCTCCTTGTATAATGATGGGATCGGACTATCCCCTAATGCATCGAATTCCCCACACTTCTCCCAGTTCGGAAGATCTGAAAGAAGGAAACCGCAAAAGTGAACCGATTTCAAGCCAAGTTCTGATAGAACGTGATTTAGAGAAGTAGTACCCGATCGAGAAAGACCAATATATAGAACTTTTGCTACATGCATGAATGATGCCTTTTTATGTCCTTGGAATACTTATGCCAAAAAAATGCCCAAACCCACCTCCTAAGTCGATCATTAAATAACCCTCGCAAAACAATCGCTGAACCAACTCGATTTCTATTCTTAAAAAACTGTATTCAGGAATCCTGATTGACTGACAAGGCTCCTAAATTAATTTTCGTTATTTCGACAAGTATTTTAAGTAAGAGATGAATTCAAGGTTCAGATTTAAGCTTACAAGTGAGGCAGTATTCTCATCATTATTTTAAGATGATTCTACCACCAACGATAAAACAATTGAATTTCCTATCAACCTCTCCTTCGAATCAAATCGGTACCATTGTACCGAACGTACCGAGCCGAAGGCGGCATGACCAACAGTCTTCGCTAAAGCTACGCCCAGTCAGGCGAAGAGCCCAGTGACACATTCATTTCCTCTAAATAATTCCGTGCTATCTGTGCAATCCGCGGTTAACACCTTCTCTATTCTTTACCTATTTCCTATGCGCCCTATTTCTCTCTCATTCTCGCTTTCTCTACTTCTCTCCGTCTCCCTACCTCTCCCCCCATCCTTCTCGGATGCACAGCACCCCAACGTGCTCTTCATAGCTGTCGACGACATGCGGATGAATATCGGCTGCTATGGAGACCCCATCGCCGTCACCCCCAACATCGATAGGCTCGCCGCCCGTAGCATTCGCTTCGATCGAGCCTATTGCCAATTCGCAAGCTGCAATGCATCACGCTCTTCTCTCATCACCGGCATGCGCCCCGACAGTATTTCGGTTTGGAAGCTGAATACGAATTTCCGCGATACCACGCCCGATGCCATAACCCTGCCCCAAGCCTTCAAGCAAAACGGCTATCACACCGAATCTATCGGTAAAGTACTGCACAATTACTATGACACCCTACGCGATAACGAACGCTCCTGGTCCGCCCCCGCCCGTTTCGACAAGGTCAACCATTTCCGCGATTACGGCTACGAAAAGAATCTGCCAGCTCCCGGTAAGCTCAAGAAGACAATCGTCGCCGAAAACGCCGATGTTCCCGACGAAGCCTACGCCGACGGGATAATCGCCGACGATGCGGTCGCCACCATACGCCGTCTAGCCGCAAAGGATAAACCCTTCTTCCTCGCAATCGGATTCCTAAAACCCCACTCGCCCTACAACGCGCCCAAGAAGTATTGGGATCTCTACGACAGAGCCGACATGAAAGCCTTGGGCTCCACTGAAGCGCCGTCAGGCGTCCCCGAGCAGAACTGGTGGGATTCCAGTGAAATCAGGACCTTTGCCGACATACCGAAGGAAGGTCCGATTCCGAAAGAGACCGCTGCTCGCATGCGTCATGGCTACTACGCCGCCACCAGCTACGCCGACGCCAATATCGGCAAAGCGCTCGATGCGCTCGAAGAATCCGGGGCTGCCGATAACACGATCATAGTCTTGTGGTCTGATCATGGATACCACTTGGGAGAAAACAGCCAATGGGCCAAAGTGACAGTACGCGAACTGGATGCTCGCGTTCCCCTCATCATTTCAATTCCCGACGGCCAATCTGGCTCGACCAAAGCCCTCGTGGAATCCATCGACCTCTATCCTACATTGAGCGAGCTCTGCGGGCTCCCCGCTTCCGAAGCAATAGACGGGCGAAGTTTCAAGTCAGTCCTATCGAATTCGAATTCCAGTTTCAGATCCGCCGCCCTCACGCAAGTATGCCGCCCCTGGTCGAGCAAGGCTCCCATCGAGCAAATGGCTTACTCAATCCGGACGGACCAGCATCGCTATACCCAATGGCTGGATTTCGAAACGAACGAACTTATCGCCGAGGAACTTTACGCGATCGAAAACGACCTCCTGCAGCGAAACAATCTAGCCGCCAGTTCGCCAGAACGGCTTTCAAATTTTCGTTCCCTGATCAATCAAACGCTAAATTCGCCAACAAACCCAAGCCCTTAATGCGGTGCTTGAAACAACTTGCGAGATCGCTCGAAAACAACGAATACGCCATGACAAAGAACTTCCCCATGCCCTCAATTCCTCTATCCCTCTTTCTCTCAATCTCCCTATCCCTCCCTCTCTCCTTCTCTCAATCTCAAAAGCCCAACTCGGTTGACCACGCAGGAATTCTTCAATCGCTAAATGACGCAACGTTCGAATCCGGAAAAACGATTTACCAAAACCTCTGCACGAATTGCCACGGTTCCGACGGGATCACGCCTCCCCTGCCAACGGCACGAGCATTCGGCGAGGGTGAGCTTAAATTTGGATCCGATCCGTATTCAATGTTTCTGACACTCACCGATGGAAAAGGCCTCATGGGACCGCAAACCTGGATGACTCCCGAAGATCGGTACTCAGTGATCCACTACATCCGCGAGACATTCATGCGTCCGATGCGCGACAACTTCAAAGAAATCGACAATGGCTATTTAGAAAACCTTCCCACCGTAAACATTTTCGTTTCGGAAGATGAAAAGATGGAACGCGACTTTGGACCTGCTCTCGCTTCCCAGCTCGGCCGCGAGACTTCTAGCGTTCTTTCGATCAAAATCGATTCCGAGACAACCCTTTCCTACGATCTCCATTCCATGGATCAAGCGGGCATCTGGAAAGGCGGATTCCTTAATTTGGAGAATACCCAACACTACCGGGAACGCGGCGGAGGAGTGCCTCTACCGGAAGGAAAACCGCTTGAAGGATTAAGCGTTTGGAAATGGGGGCACGATGAAACCCTCGACTATCCGCGAGAGCACCTCCTACCACGCGGGCCAATGCCGTCACAGTGGATGCACTACAACGGCCACTATCTTCACAATAACAAAGTAGTTCTCTCCTACGCCATCGACGAGCGTGAAATCTTAGAGCTGCCTGACGCTACAGGTAGTTTTCCAGCCTTACAGCACACGCTTCGAATTGGTCCCGGAAAGAAATTGATCCTAGCAGTCGGTTCCGTTTCGAATTCGAGATCCAATTTCTCGGGAAAGCTCAAAGCCGACGCAATTGAACTGAGGATTGAAGCCGAAGGGGAACTCGCCGTTCTCGGATCCTCCTCAGCCGATGAGAACACTCTCGGCAATTTCGTCTCAGCAGCCGCTTGGGGCGACACAGACGGTCTCACGTGGAGCTGGGACGAAGAAGATCACCTCGTGCTCGAAATCCCAGGAAGCCAAGAGGAGCGACTTATTCAAGTAGTTCGTTACGCAGGAACTGACGAAGCCAACCTCCTCTCTTTCGCAAATTTCCTCCGTTCGAAAAAGCTGGGCAGGAAAGCTCCTCTAGATCCTCGGACTTTCATTACCGGTGGCGACTCACTCTGGTCGGAAATCCTTGAATCGAGTGGCGAATTGGGTGACCCATTCCGTGCCTATACAATGGATACGATTGGACTTCCGGAAAACGATTCAGGTAATCCTTACAACGCCTGGTTCCGTACTTCCGCCCTCGCCTTCTTCCCCGACGGAAGAATGGTAGTAACCACTCACGGAGGGGATGTCTGGATCGTCGACGGCGTGAATTCCAATCTCAAGAACCTGCGCTGGAAACGCCATGCAGCAGGACTCTACGAACCGTTCGGCGTTCTGGTGATCGACGGCCTGGTTTACGTTACCTGTAAAGACCGGCTCACTCGACTCCACGATTTCAATGGCGACGGAGAGGCCGATTTCTACGAGTCCTTCAGCGCGGATAACGATGTTTCCACCTGGTTCCACGCATTCAACTTCGACCTTCAGCGCGACCCGGACGGCAATCTCTACTACGCCAAAGCAGGCATGTACACCGACTATCGGGAGCCAGGCTCTATCATAAAAATATCGCCCGACGGAAAGAAGCGCGAAATCTACTGCACCGGCCTTCGCACCCCCAACGGCATGGGAATGATGCCCGATGGTCGCCCGACCGTTAGCGACAACCAAGGTACTTGGATGCCAGCCTCCAAAATCAGTCTCGCTGAACCTGGCGGCTACTACGGATACGTACAGGACCACGCTTCCACCAACTGGGCGCCCGGCGGCGGAGCGATCGACCACACGAAAGTCACCCCGCCCAGTACATTCGACCAACCGATCATCTGGATGCCCCAAGAATTCGACAATTCCTCGGGCGGACAACTGTTCGTCGACGATCCACGCTGGGGCCCTCTCTCGGGAAAACTTCTTCACACGAGTTTCGGTAAAGGTTGGCTCTACTACACTATGATCCAGGAAGTAAATGGAACCGAACAAGCCTCCATCGTAAAATTCGATTTCGACGCATCAACCGGCATTCACCGCGCTCAATTGAACCCAGCGGACGGACAAGTATACGCCACCGGGCTAAACGGCTGGAACGGGGGCGGTCGCCTTGGCCTAGCTCAAGGAGGTATCCACAGATTCCGTTACACAGGCGAACCAGCCAAGTTGCTCACCAACGTCAACGTTGAGCAAAATGGCATTCGCCTGGAATTCAATTTCACGCTCGCGCCTGAAGCGGCGACCAACGTCGAATCATACAAGCTCGAGCAATGGAATTACCTCTGGTCTACCAACTACGGATCCGGGCAGTATTCAATCGAGAATGACTGGAATTCCGGGACCGACAAAGTGACTATCGAAAAAGTCGTACTTGGCGAACGCGGCAAATCGGTTCTCCTTGTTATTCCTGATATCCAACCCGTCAATCAGGTTCAAATCGACCTGGACTTATTGGCCGCCGATGGAAACCAGTTCAACGAGCAAGCCTACCTCACCATTAACGCTGTTCCCGGAGGGAATTACCCCACGATGAAGGAACTCACCATTGAGCGAACTGCATTCGCTTTCCAAAACGCGGAACGGCTTAGAGCCATAGCCAAGCAAATCCAAATAGAAAAGCGAGCCAACCAAGAAGCGGCGGCGAAAGCGTTTAGCAATGAATAGAAATTCGACCGCCAGGAGGTTTACCGTTTTCGCGTATTCACTATTTTAGGCTAAAGTACCAGTATCTCTACTAAAGTAGGTCCAACGCTCCGGCATTGCAGTGCAAGAGAAGTCCTATAAAGACCTCCAAAGTAAGGATTCAACTGAAAACAACTCATGAAAATCGCAATTGCCACACTCTTAACTTCCATCGTTAATCTCTCGGCATTGGCCGAACCGATCATGATTACGCCTGGCGAAATCCCTCCGAATCAAATCGGAACAATTGTACCGAACGAAGAGACTCATTCATTCCCTATTAACATCGGTATGGATTCCAAATTGCTGGCAACTTTTTCGGGAGGGTGGGTTGCGACATAAAGCGATTTTATGCACCAAGTCTGTTGAGGTCTCTTAGGTAGACTGGCGAGTTTCAAGCATGCGGAAATTCTTCAGAGGGCCCGGTAGGATTACCTAATTTATTCGGGTTTTACCTAAGTCGCAATAGTAACTTTCGCTCAATTTTACATCTGGAGCTTTACTATGAAGTGAAGGAGTCGATTCGTTTTAACATGGCAAATATCTATGTCTCGCATCGTTTATCGGCTTCTGAATCGGTCCAGTCCGGATATATTCGGGCATTCACTCAATGGAAAATCCTATCGGCTATCATGCTCTTGCCTTGTTTAGGGATTTTAATTACTGAATCGGCGGTTGGAGCGGAAGCAAACTTATCTTGGAACGATAACTCTAGCAATGAGTCGGGGTTTCGAATTGAAAGAAGCTCGGATGGACAAAACTTTTCTCAAATAGTCACAGTCGGTACGAATACTACCACCTATTCCGATACGGGTTTACAGTCGGATACTACCTATTGGTATAGGGTAAATGCGTATAATGAGTATGGAGAATCTGGTTACACCAATATAACTAGTTTTACCACGGAACCAGATATCAACGAGCCTCCAACCATAAGCTCTATTGTGGACCAGTCAGTAAAAGCGGATTCTGGTGCGAGCGGAGCAATTCCCTTTACGGTCGGCGATCCAGAGACCGACTCGAGCCAATTGTTGCTCAGCGCTTCATCGTCCAACGAGGCGCTCATCCCCAATTCGGCCATACAAGTGGCAAACAGTATTTCGGGTTCAAGCGTTTCGTTTATTCCCGGGTCCGGACAAAGCGGCACCTCTATTATAACGATCTTGGTCACGGATGGAACGAATACTGTCAGTGAGAGCTTCCAGGTTGATGTAATACCCGTCGCGGTTCTTGCCATATCCGAACCGGCGAATGGATCGGATTACTACCTGGGGGACGCGATACAGTTTTCTCCATCAATTCTAGGCGGTGCATCGCCGAGTAAGGTTTCCTATTATATCAATGGGACTCTCGCGGTCGAAGTCACTCAGTCTCCCTTCACCGGTGTCCTGCCTATTCCTGCGACCGGAACATTGGAGTTGCAGGTGCTAGCGGATCTATCCGGCGGCGGGCAGATCGTTTCCGATGTTTTGACGATTGACGTTCAAGGCATTCCGAATCCGACGAACTTGATTGTGACAGAAGCTTCAGGAGGGTAGCCAAAGGTTGCTCGGATCATGATATCCATCCACTTTTGCCAATAACTACGCTCGGCTTCAGCAAGAATTCCAGCGTAGGCATCGCAGAAAACTCTCCTTGAGACCTTGTAATTTGATTTTCGTGATGGAGCCTGCAAGCTTCCTGCAGCGAGTGGAATCTTGCGCGATTGCTCATCATTCGGATCTGCCCAAGCTGATGCAGCAAGTTTCGCAGAAACAGGTAGATTACTAGATATGCTCCCCCAACAAGTGCGACGGCTGAAATGGCTATCGCTGGGTCTGCAAAAACCAGCATTATGAAAAGGAAGACGGCCGTAAACATATCAGGCAAGATACGCATCGCCGAGAGAAGTGATCCCAACACCAGCTTATCAACTTCAGACAGGATTGCGTCGCCGAGATCTGCCGAGTGCCGTGACAGGAACCAGACATAGGACTGACTTAGATATCCGGTTGAAAGGCACTCACTGAAGGAACAGGAACGCATCAGTAAGAAGCGTGGCGTGATCCAGATCGTAAAGGCTTTTATGGCCAGTCCGAAGACCGCGATGAAAACGTCGCGATACCCAATGTGATCGTGAAGGATTGTACCGAACCAAAGCCAAAGAATTCGTAGCTCCAGCGAAGAGGTGCAATGGATTGAATGGAATCCGGATTGGTGGTGAATTGAAGAAACGGCAATAACGATAAAACGGATGCTGCTTCGAAAAATGACAGAAACAGTGGAATGCAGAAAACGACACCGCCCTAATCAAATCGGAACAATTGTACCGAACGAAGAGACACATTCTTTTCCTATCAACAACAATTACGGGGGTCCTTAGTTGTTCTTCACGCGCAGGAAGATTCCATCGCTTACGGAAGCGCTTAGGTCGATGTCCAACGAAGTGGTAGCGCCTTCGCCCAAGACGTTTTGTTGGAGGACTTGCCACACATTCAAGTCAGTCGATTGTTCGATATTATAAAGGGACCCTTGCTGGGACCGCCAGGTAATCCGGAGCGCATCGCTCGATGGTTGTATGTCAGTGATCTTCAACGGGCCTACTGGACCGCCTACCCAGAGGGTTTGAATGGCGGTGTAAGCGGCTCGCGGGGTCAGAGTGTCCAATCCTCCCCCTTGCGCGGGGGTGACTTCGAAGAGTCCATACCACTCTTCGTTCGAGAAGCCGTCCGGAAAGCCGCCTTGCACGAAACCGCCAGAGTCGTGCTGGAGAACCGTTCCTTGGCCTTTCCACCACTCGTCAGCGAATTCGAAAACGCAACCGCCTGCGATGATCGAGTCATTGGCTTCAATCTCACGCCAAAGGTCGGATACGGTATCGGCTACGAAATCGCCCGGGTAAGGGACGCTGTCTGCGGCGTTCCAATTATCGATGCCAAATTCGCTGAGGATCATGGGCTTGTCACTAGCGGCAGCATATTGATTGAAGAAATTGCCGAGCGTAAGGCCACGGTAGCTTTGGATAGACCAGAAATCGATGTTAGGTAGATTGTCGTCGAATTCGGCAATTTTAGGAATCGCATCCGTGATAGCCACGGAAACGAGACGGTCTGGATTTACCGCTTTGACGGCAGCCGAGATGGTGTTCAGAGCGGTCCAGAATGCAGGGTTATCCTCGTTGCCATTTTTGATGTTTGCTTCGTTTCCTAGTAGCATGCCAATGACAGCGGGATGATCGCCTAATCTCGTTTCGATTTTGGCAAATTGCGTGCTTATGGAGCTGACTGCTGAGTTGCTCGACCAGTTGGTATTGGGGTCGATGTATCGGTTTATTAATACGTAAATCGGGTCGACCCCCCCGTTGTAGCAGGCGTCAAGGAAACCATCGTGGTTGTTCTGGTCGCTCCATCCATAGATACGGATCGTATTGGCTCCCATCGCTCTAATCAGAGGAATGTCGCGCTCGTAGAGAGAGGAGTAGCTGTTGGTGTAATAGTCGCCAAAAGGCGGGTCGAATGCCGGATTGGCCCCGATTGGAGTAGGCTGGTAGCAAACGCCGCGCATCGAAAAGGGCTCACCTGCGACAATGAAATCGCGATTAATCGGCTCGGTTACCTCACCCGAGCTGAATGTAATGCTGTCGAACCAGACGTCGCCGCTATTGCTTCTTCTGGCGCCTTTCGGAAAGTCAGGTATGATTACCATTCTCGTAACGAGTTGACCCAGAAGAATCGAGCAATCGAATGTCAGGATTTCCCATTCGTCTGTCACTGTATTTGTGACCTTAATGTCTTCGGCTACCGTACCGCCGGCGTTTTCCCACTTGAGATCGAAGTCGTCTGTAAACCCTTTGCGAACTGCGATCGTCACGATCTTATTGTCATTGGTAAACATGAAAGGCCCCAGGTCATCCGTAAACATTCCGGCATAAACAGTCGCACCCGATTGTATTGTAAACCGCATGACCCTTCCAGAGGGGTTCACTTCGCTTGAGTCGGGGTTGTCTACCACATCCCAGAGAACAGTCTCGTCTGGAAGATCGTCTTCGAGATTGCCAAAGACTTTCCAGGTGAAATCCTGTCCGACGGTTTCAAAATCGACATCGCTTTGGGTCCATCCAGTAAAAGGCAGGGCGGTTAAGGCAATCAGCAGAGATGTCAGTTTCATTTGGAGAATAGTTATCAGTTTTCGCCTCTGGGGCTGTGCCTTGGGAAAGAGTAATATGAGGTGGACTTCTATTCGCAGTGTGCGACGAGCGAATCCTTAAAACCCATCCGCGGGTAAGATCCCTAGCGGGAAAGCATCCATGGGCAAGTAAAAATTGCACTATATTGCATCTTATAAGGAGAAGCGAAGTTCACTTAGTTGCCGTTTTGAAAACCACTGAAGGATTGTTTGAGAGCATCTTTGAAGATTTTGTAATTTTCAATAAGTTGCACATAGACAACTAGTTAAATTGTCCCATATTACACTTCCTCACTGTCAGTCCCGCTAAAAGATCTCACTTATCGCAAGACCGTCGATTCTAAAAAAATGCGATTAGTTCAAAAACTGTTCCTATCTATCAATCAATGAGTTACGGGCTAATTAACACATTTAAGGTGCAATTCAGTGCAATTTAATACTTGTATTGGAAAGACGAGTGTGGGAAGAATCTTACTCTCAGCATCAGCTGAGCTCCTTTTTTTTTTTATTTTCTCACCTACTGAAAGTTACCACCCGCAGGATCCTCTGTTGGTATACCAATTCCCCTAGCTAACCAAAATAATATGAAATCACTTAGTATCTATCTCGCTTTATTTTTTTCCCCTCTGCTTGTTCTGAATTTAAACGCTCAAGGCAATCCTGGTCCGATTGACTTTGAGGACGGCGGCCTCGGAGACGCATGGACCTGGGCTGTCTTCGAGAACGTAGACAATCCTGCTCTGGAGATGGTGGACAACCCTGACAAGAGTGGGGCCAACCCTTCCGCGACGGTGGCGAAGTTCACAGCTAGGCAGGCCGGAGCACCCTACGCCGGTACGAACACCCCTGACGCTGCGACCTTCACCCTGGACGAGTCTAACAGCGTGGTGAAGATCATGGTCTTTAAGAGCGTGGTGAGCGACGTGGGAATCAAGTTCGAGCAGGGCGCGGCCTCGACGGGCGAGCTCAAGGTGGCAAACACCCTGGTGGATCAGTGGGAGGAGCTGACCTTCGACTTTTCGAGCAAGATAGGCGAGCCGAGCTCGAGCGACATCACAGGGCTGGTGGTCTTCCCGGACTTCAACGATGCACGTAGCTCGGATAACGTAGCCTACTTCGACAACCTAACTTTCTCCGCCCAGGAGGTCGTCCCCCCGGCAACAATGCCGGTGAGCTTCGAAGACGGCGGCAGCCTGTTCTCGTTCTCTGACTTCGAAGGCGGCGTAGCCAGCGCTGTGGATAACCCCGGACCTGGAGGCATCAACGACAGCGCGAAGGTCGGCCAAATGCAGAAGTTCGCCGGTGCTACCTACGCAGGTAGCACTCTGATTCTCGATGGGGAAGTAGACTTCTCGGCAGGCAACGTCTTCACGATGAAGGTGTGGTCCTCCCGCGAAGTTCCAGTGAGCTTCAAGCTCGAGGGCCTGAACGTGGAGCGTATAGCGACCCACACCGGCTCCAGCTCCTGGGAGGAGCTGAGCTTCGACTTCGAAGGCTCCACCGGCGAGGGCGTCGAGGCGATCACCCTGATTTTCGATAACGGGACCGTGGGTGACGCGGGCGGCGTGCCCGGCGACTGGACTTTCTTCTTCGACGGAATCGATCTGGGCGACGGTAGTGGCTCTGGTGAGGGCAGCGATAATCCTGGTCCGATTGACTTTGAAGACGGCGGCCTCGGAGACGCTTGGACCTGGAGTGTCTTCGAGAACGTAGACAATCCTGCTCTGGAGATGGTGGACAACCCTGACAAGAGTGGGGCCAACCCTTCCGCGACGGTGGCGAAGTTCACAGCTAGGCAGGCCG
>JABITN010000103.1 GCA_018700525.1 Opitutales bacterium | reverse complement strand
CTGTTTCGTAAGGAAATAGCCGTCTTGGCCGCCGATTCCTGTTATCAGTATTTTTTTGCTCACTGAGGGCAGCTATAGCAGGGTCGCTAGGTAGAGCTCAATCGTTAATAGCTTCGATTTGAATGAAATACCAAGGATCGAGGCGTTTTTTCGCTAAGCGAAGATGGTGCGGGTAGACAGAATCGAACTGACGCAATCAGCTTGGAAGGCTGATGTTCTACCACTAAACTATACCCGCGATAGAATCGAGTGGTCAAAGATCGACTTGAATCGGTTTGCGTCAAGTTCTTTTCGCTTTTGATCGCAATATCGAATGGGGCTTGTGGATGATTTCGGACTTGTTGCGATCGTGGCGAAGCCATTTTTTCGAGCGAAATCGAATCGCTGGAAGGTTTTCTTGGGAAGCAGAAAATGGATCGGGAAGGCCCTAAAGTTAAAGAAACACCAAAAAAGCCATGCAAGTAGAACATTAGGGCAATTGCTAAGCACTAACTCGTATTACGTTCTGCAAGCGGCACTGATAGACATAAATTCCCAAGTGGTGTAATCTCCATACGGGTTTAGAAGCTCGATGGAATCATCTCTTTGGAGATGGCTAGGGTAACAGCAGGCTATATTTCATTGAGGGACTTCTCTCACATACAAGAGTTGGATTCCTGGGCCGGCGATCTTAGATCGTCGGCTCTTCTTGTATCTGGAGGGGAGGAGACAGGCATATGGTGAATGGACATTTTGTCCGAGAACGCATATTTTCGAAGACGATCTTGCTAGTTGCCATTCGTGAATTACCTTGGGCATGTTTCCTGAAGAGACCTCTGGGAGTAATAGTAACGGATGAACTGGATAAGCGATATTGAAGAAGCCCTTTCGGCACGCGAACAGCAGCAAAAGCGTCTGCTCATGATTTTTAAGGGAGCTGGCGATTGGTGTCCTTGGTGCAACAAGTTGGACGTACTGCTCAAAGAGAGTTCGGCATTGGATGACTATTTGGAGTCCGAAGGAATTTTAGGGGCAAAGATTGGGATTCCTCGTAAGCCAGAGGATGTGACAGGGATCAGGGAGCGTTTTGGAATTACCGGGATTCCATTCCTTGTTTTTTATGCTGAGGATGGGCGTGCCGAGGGAGCGACTGAGTACATCGACGACGGCAACGCTCAGAGTTACGTCGACTGGATCGAAAGCGTTGATTCGAGCGGGCTTTAACCGGCTCTTTTTTGTTTTTGCTGCATATCTGGGGCAGATAGAGCTTAGATACTGTTGAAACGGTTTTCGGTGGGATGGCATTTCCATCGGTGCATTTTTCGGAGCCCTTGAGATAATCGAACGCATTTACTCTCCTGGGGACAGGAAACATTTTACCTTAGGTCGCGCCCGATAGGCAGACCGCGATCAAGACATAGGAGTCTCGACCCATGTTGTGGGTAGAGATTATGGGAATACAACAAATCGAGCCGAACTTCGTGGGTGTATCCCGATTGAAATGACTCGTAGATTGAAATAGGGCTCTTCATGTTTTGCGAAGCATGAAGGCACCTTATATCTATGACGGCCTCGAGGCGGCTTCTTATGACCTCGTCGACGAGCTTTCGGATTTCGACGATTACGCGTTCTATCGGTTGTTGATCGAGTCGAATCCAGGCCCGGTTCTAGATCTGGGATGTGGTACTGGGCGAATCTTAACTCCACTCGCCGGGGAAGGAATGGACGTTGTTGGCATTGATGCGTCCGAAGAAATGTTGGTTATTTGCCAAGAGAAGCTTGGAACAGACTATCCGAATACCCGATTGATTCAAGGCGACATACGGAAATTCGAATTGAAAGAGCGTTTTGCGACAATTCTCATTCCTGGATTTTCAATTCAACTACTGCTTAAAGCCGAGGACATAGAGTCGTGCCTGAAGACCTGTTTAGAGCATTTGCAACCAGGGGGCCAAATTGTGATACCGATGTACATGCCGTGGGAAATGTTGGAAAGCCGCTCCGATCAAGTTCCGTTGGAATTGCGCTGCGAGAGCGAAGCCGACGAAAACGGGCAGCGATTCGTGGCGTGGCAAGGTTGGAAATTGGATCGATTCGAACAACGTTTGACTTTAATCAATCGGTTTCAGCAGGTCGACTCCAGCGACACGGTAGTTGTCGAAGAGGATAGAGAAATGACGATTCACTGGAAATTACCTTTTGAGATGCAGAGCCGATTAGCCCAGATTGGGTTTTCTGAAATCGATCTCTATGGAGATTTTGAGATGAAAGCCCCCACTCAAGAAAGCGAATCGATTATTTACGTGGCGAAGGCATGAGCTTCTAGGGAAGCGTCTTGAACCAAGCGTCGTAGGCCTTTGGTTTGATCTCGTAAATGCGTTTCGGTTTTGCGGAAAGAAGACTCTCTCTTAGATCCATCTCGCTGTTGTCGTCTTCCGATAAGAGACTGATATTTGAAATTCTGCTTAGGCGAATTAGGTTATACGGAGTCAAGGAGATCTCGTCTATAGTGTCCAGTTCGAACCAAGGTCCAATATCATTTCCTGAAAGAAGCGTGGTTTGAATCGTACCGTCTTTCATAATGAATTTTAAGCTTTGAACAACGAATATGTCATCGTAGGTTTTTATGTCTTTGTGTAGCTTCAGTTGCTCGATTTTCGTAAGGCTCCTTCTTAGGCTGATGCTGCCGATTTGGTTAAGCGACATTTCTTGAGGGTACTTAGAAATATAGAGATAGTTGCCCTTTGGTAGTTTTTTGTGATGAGCCATTATCCATTCCATGCTTTCCAGAACTTTGTTGTTCTTTGTGTATAGGTGATTGGAATAGAGGGGTAGGGCATAAATGAAGCAAATAGCGATCAATATATAAATTGCAGGTTTTAGCTTCGATCGTACGGATTGAAGCATGCTCAGTGATAGGCCTGCGCATATCAGTATTAGGACAAGGAATGGCATTCCAAGTCGAGTGACGATCGGGTCATCGAGCTGGCCGTAAGTAAACCCTAGAATAAGTATAAATTCAGCGATTATTGCCACTCCGAAAATCTGAGCAGTATGCAGTTCTTTGCATTTAGCCGACCAGGCCTTGAAGCGTGTAAGGTTGAACGAGATTATTGAGACGAGACCCGTGATTCCTAAAACTGCAATCAATGGCGAGTTGGAGCTGAACTTGTTCGAGGTAAAGAGAAAGTTTGTCGCGTGCCCTAAGTTGGTAGACATGTAGCTAAGGCTGAAGAGTCCGTCCGTATCGTACTTGTATTGATTGAACGATTCGAAGGAGGCCGTGTAGGAATGCTGCCATGCAATGGATATGAAGATTAATGGTACGACGACCGCAGGCCAAGAGATTTGAGTGAACTTTAAACGTATCCAATGCATCGATATGGTCGCGATAACCGGGAGGACGAGAAAGGGTGATTCGTAGCGAGCATGGGAAAAAAGAGCGGCGGCCACTATCAGGCATGAAAACCGGCCGATCAAATGAGGATTATCAGCGTATTTTTGGGCAAGAAGGAAGCAGCTTATGATGCCGACAAGGTTAATTATTTCCAGGCCACCCCCACTCGCGTTTTGTCCGATTAGGGGGCTGCAACAGGTCAGTAGGATTACAAACCATCCTGCTCTTTGATCGTATAGCTTGCTTACGCAGGAAAATAGGAGAAGAAGCAGGATTCCGGTCAGAAAACCGTTTAGGTAAAAGGCGTTCGATATGGAATACCCAAAAATGTCGTGAACGGTTGCAAGGAGAAATTGGAAAAGTATAGGCCGCTTGTCTATGGCGTATGTGTTTTCGATTCCGGGGAGCGACGATTCTCTATATATAGCCAATCGTTCGAAATGAAGGCTTTTGGCGACATTTGAGATAGTATGCTCGTCGAAGGTGATTTTGAATCCCCCACCTTCGCGTGTGTAGAGGAATATTGTCGCGATGAAGGCAAACGCGATGACGGGCCATTGTTTCTTGTCGAGGAACCAAGAGCAGATATTGGATCCATAGTTCTTCGCGACCAAACAGGCGAAGAGAATAGCGGTCGCGAGAATGAACCAGTAGCCTGTTTGGCCGAACATTTCTCCTGCTTCAGCGGGTTCGAAAAGGAAAAAACCTACGAAAATTGAAAGCGCACTAGAGGCGGCGAAAAGCGACCAAATGAACGACTTTTTGTTCATTGTTAAAACGGGGATTTTTTCGAGGATAAGCTGACAGTTGCTGCATTTAGCATCGCCCAAACGAGAGTCGGAGTTGAGAAAAAAGAACTAAGGAAAGTGGGCTTTTTTCAGTGAGGTTATTGGTGATTCCGCTGATTTCTGAGTTATAAGAAAGTTGAATCGAAGCTTATAGAACGAAAAAAAGCCATGCCGAATACGGCATGGCTTTGATTAAATTTATAGAGTGTTTAGCAATTCTTGCTTTTGACCTTCAGCAGAATAGCTAGACGAACCGCCTTCAACCTGTGGATGTGACAAAGAGAATGTTCCGTCTGTAGTGATCGTAACAGATGTACTGGTGTATCCTTTGCTGACTTGCGAAACGTACGAGTCGAGTGGGGCACCAACTGCTCCAGTAAGCGTCGTGATTGCTGCGGTAACAGTCGTCAAGTTGTTTTCCAACATGTACTGTTGAGCAGCAGATGCGAGCTGACGAGCATCATTGTCCATTGCACTGCTACGTGAGCTTTCGCGAACCTTTTGGAAAGCAGGGACAGCCATCGCAGCCAAAAGGCCGATGATAACAACAACGATCATGATTTCAACGAGGGTAAATCCCTTCTTAGATGTATTTTTATGCATAATATTATTTCTATTGTTTGTTTTTTTGAATAAAGGATACGGACGCTATTACCAACGGATGGCCGTGAGACTGCTTTAGACCCAGTTTGCAAATTTGCGGGAAAGGGTTTGGAAACATTGTTTCTGAACGGATTTTTTACGAAAATAAGGAATTAGCATTGCCCTCGCGCAAAGAATACGCATCCGCCTAGAGGGAATCCTCGTATGAAGGATAAGTAAGAGATACCATGATACAGGGGAAACGAGCTATTCTAGCATTGGTACTAGCGCTTGGAGCGTTAGGAATGGGGCACTATGCCTTTGCTCAAGAAGTTAAAATTTCTCTTAAGAACGGAGATATTCTAAGAGGCCTGCTGATCGTCGAAGGGGATGTTATCGTTATTCAGCATACTTTACTGGGCGACATCGACATTCCCAAATCAAGCGTCAAGAAACTGGACCGCATAGTTGCAAGGGAAAAGAAAGATACGAAGCTCGAGGATGGCCAAACTTCAGGGAGCGGGCCGACGAGACGCTGGGGACGTGAATTCATTCAAGCGTTAACATTCGAGCCTTGGAGCAAAGAATTCGAATTTGGGTTGAATATTCAGAGCGGTCGCAAGAACCGAGAGGATTTCTCGCTACGCTATGACATGCGACGTCGGATCGAGAAAAACGATTACCGCTTCCTTGCCCAAAAGTATTATGGCGTTAGCGAAGGAGAAAAAATCAGCGATCGTGCTCTCTCGAGCTTTCGTTGGAGAAGCGATATTGCTCCGGGCGTTTTCTATCAGTCCGATACGCTTTATAGTGCGGATGTAATCAAGGAAATCGATTTGACTTTAGAACAGAAATTCGGGTTAGGCTATCGTTTCATCAACGAAAAAAATTTCAAATTGTCGACAGGTTTGGGATTAAATGGACGTTATCGCGATGACAGTCGTGGCAATAATACGACTTATCTAGTAGATCTGTTCGAGGATATTGACTATCGCCTAAACCAACGTTTCAGGATTACCCAGGAATTCAGCATCGCCTTGCCGCCTGAGGATTCGAATCAGTACGAGATCCAATTTCAAACCGGTGTGGTCAGCAAAATAACGGATTCGCTACACATGTCGGTACGCTACCAACTCGACTACGATCGCTCGCAGCCTAAAGATCGCCGACAGAATCAACGGCTCGTGAGTTCGGTCGGCGTCGACTTCTAGCGGCGATATGCTAAAAGCGATGCTATTCGGAGGGATAGCCTTGAATTAATCCGCTTGCTCGGCCAGCAAGTCTTCAGTCGAAACTGGCAGAGAGTCTTTCCAGAGCGTCTCTAGCGAATAGGTCTCGCGCATATCCGGCGTGAAAAGATGGATCATTACGTCGAAGGCATCGACGATGGACCAACCGGTATCGTCGCCCGCCTCGCCTCCGAGGACCTTCACTTTGTGATCCTTGAGGGTTTGGTCCAGATCTCGTTTGAGCGCTTTCAGGTGGGGGTTCGACATGGCGCTAGCCAAAATTAGGAAATCGGTGAGTGATGATTGGGCGCTTACATTAAGGACCGTGATGTTTTCCGCCTTCGTATCTTCCAGCGCTTGGCAGCAGGTTTTGATTAGCTGCTTATATCCCGGAGTGAGTTCTTTGAACTGATTCATGGTGTGTTCCTATTGTCCTGATAGAGATTTCGCGTGTTGATGTAACGAAAGACGGGCTCTGGCAAGAAGTACTTGGAGGCTCGATCGCTTTTCAAACGTTCGCGAGCCTCAGTGGAGCTAATGTCTAGGCGTCTCATTGCTTTGGGATGAATTGTTACGCTTTCCGGCAGATTGCTTGGCCGAGCGAAGGAAATATCCCGCTCCAAGCATATGAATTCTACCAGTTTAGATAAATCGTCGATGCGGTTCCATTGGCCAAGTTGTCGTGCTTGATCGCCTCCGATAATCCAAAACAATTGGGCTTCCGGGAATTCACGGGCGATTTCCTCGGCGGTATCGATCGAAAAGCTAGTCCCGCCGCGGTCGATCTCGAAGCGGCGAACTTCGAATCTAGGATCGTCCTCGATGGCCAGGTGCATCATTTCCGCCCGATCGTCAGCTGAAGCTTCGGGAGTATTCGATTTGAGCGGTGCCTGAGCCGCTGGGATGAAAAGGACGCGATCGAGCTTCATTTGCTCGGCAGCATCTGAGGCGATTATAAGATGTCCGATGTGTATCGGATCAAAGCTGCCTCCGAATATGCCAATCCGTTCCTTGTTCATTCAATCAGTCGAATCGCTTCTTATATCAATTCGCTTTGAAAGGGAGAGAACAGGCTTTCGAGCTTGGAAAGGGCTCGTTTCTCGCGGCGGGCTACTTGTTGTCTAGAAATGCCAGTTGCCCGTGCGATGCCCTGCAGGGTGTCGATGACTTCCTGGTTCAAAAGACCAAACCGAAGAGCGAGCACTTCGCGTTGTTTCACGGTCAGTTGGAGCAGCGCGGTCTCTAATTGCTCTACGAGCTCGTGCCGTGAAGCAACTTCGATCGGGCAAAGAGTTTCGTTCTCAGTCTGTGTTTTGCATGTCGCGGTCGCCCAATTTTCGACAGTGAACTCGATGGCTGGCTTTTGCAGGCCTCTGAGTGCGAGTGCGAGGTTCTTTGTATCTAATATTTGATTACTCGATTCCTCATTGGATCGAGATGCCTCCGAAATCAAATTAATGGGCGCGGATATCGGAAGGCTGTTTTTCATCAGAAAATTCTTCACTCTTCGTCGGGTCCACTGAAACGCATAGCTTGCGAATGGTCGGCCTGGCTCTATTCGATCGATCGCTTGCAGAAGACCGCAAGCCGCCTCTTGCTGGCAGTCCTCTCGCTTATCAGTGTCTAAACAGATTTCTCTGGCCGATTGCTTGGCTATGTATTCGAAGCTACTATAAAGGGATGCCTGTGCATTTTTGTAAGAGCGGTATCCGGAGCCAAGTTTCAGGGAAAACGCACGTTTTAAATCATCCCATTGGGATAGGGTCAGGCCTACATTGTAACGATTTTGCGAAGTGATCCCCCAGGAACTCAGCAAAGCTTCGGCCGATCGCGGCTTCGGCCTAATGGGATGCGTTGCGAAAAGGCGTTTTACCAAGTTGCGTTTGGATTCGAGAGGCAACGACAGGATGGCTTGCACGAAACTGATTCCTTGGCGTTGATTTGGAAGTTCGAGCTCATCGACGCAAACCCGAATTCCTTCCTGCCATTCGGAGATACCTAAAGTCGTATCGAGTGCTTTGCGAAAGCGAGCGATAACCAGGCACGCCGCTTGTCGTTCTTCTTCCGAAAACGCGGAAGAAGTTGGTGAACGATGGAATGTATGCGGCGAGGACATTGGAATACGGGACTGAATTGCCCTATAAAGAGCTAAGTTTGAGCTGAAATTGATACGAAGAGCCCAAAACCGCAAGAATTGGTTTCCGGCCTATTTGGCAGAGCTGAATGTCTCGGGAAACACGATTTTGACGTATTGAGATTTGGATTTTTCAGCTCATTCTGAGCCCTATCTGGCTGAGCTATTTCAAATACGGTCCAATGGAATGACTTTGGAGGACGTTGACCTATGTGAAGCGGCAAGACTTTCGAATCAATCGCTGATTGAATCCGTAAGAGCTCTCCCTTTCCTATTTCCCGAGATTGAAATTAGCGGAGATGTCCATACGTTTAGTGTGAGTAAGCCGCCGTCCTTATGGCCCATCTATGCGGCGATAGTCTTGGTGTCGATTCCCTTACCAGTGGTGTTGCTCACGAAGAAGCAACCCATACCGTTATAATGGAATTTTGTTAGATCGGATCGTTGGTATCCTGATTCGATAACGGTTCGAGCGATTTTAACGAGAAGGATGGTATTGTCCGAATACGCGGATCAAATAGTTTTCTAACTTGAGTTTTGAGTGGCGGCCATATTTTCTTCCCACACTCTCCTAAACCTAAAGCCCGGGTGGCGGAATCGGTAGACGCAGCGGACTTAAAATCCGTTGTCCGTAAGGACGTGGGGGTTCAAGTCCCCCCCCGGGCACCAATTTGCTTTAGTTGAAGGGATCGGAATTCAGGTTAATGAACCTGTTAGGTAG
>JABITN010000041.1 GCA_018700525.1 Opitutales bacterium | reverse complement strand
GAGTTCCCGTTCCTCCGGCTCGAATATACGACAAGTCGCCCTTGCCCGTACATGACTACTCTCGAGACAATCGCATCGGCATGATCGCCCCGGGATTCGACATGGAAGAGGTCGATCTCCTCTTTTTAGATAAAAGCAAGGCGTTCCTGGAAAGACACGCAAAGTCGAAACTCGGCCAGCCCTTTTTCCTCTTTCACTCTACCCAGGCCGTCCACTTGCCTTCTTTCCCCGCCAATCGGTTTAAAGGAAAAACCGATGCGGGACCCCATGGAGATTTCATTCACGGATTGGATTTCATCGTAGGCGAATTATTGGATACGCTCGATCAACTCGATCTCGCAGACAATACGCTCGTCATACTTTCCAGCGACAACGGTCCCGAAGTCCCTAGTGTGATTGCCATGCGCCGGGACTATGGGCATGACGGCGCCAAACCCTGGCGAGGCATGAAACGCGACCAATGGGAAGGCGGCCACTGCGTTCCGTTCATCGCCCGGTGGTCTGGCAGAATCAAAGCCGGCAGCGTTAGTGATCAAACCATTTGCCAAACCGATATTATGGCCACCTGTGCAGCGATTACCGGATACGAACTTCCCGAGAACGCAGCCGAAGACAGCTACAACATCCTACCCGCGCTTCTTGGCGAAGATGAAGGTCGGGCGATTAGGCCCTACACTTTACATCAAACAATAAGGCTAGGGCTTGCGATTCGCAAAGGTCCTTGGAAATACCTTGACCACACTGGGTCCGCTGGAAACCGATACGAACAGGAAAGACTCGCCGCTTTCCGAATTCCCGACTCTGCTCCCGACGCTCCCGGCCAACTCTATAATCTGGATACCGATCCCGGAGAACGGACCAACCTATACCACCAACACCCAGAGCGTGTCAAAGAGCTGAAAGCTCTCCTTGAAAAGAGCAAGTCCAGCGGCCGTAGCCGCATTTAAAAGGTAGGGCAACGACCTCCCCGTCGTGCCGCACAAGAAGATCAAACATATACGGCGGAGCGGGACGTCCAAGCCCTACCTATTTACCGAATCAAAAGTAGCACAGGCATCTTGCCTGTGAAAACAGGCTGGAAGCCTGTTCTACTTTTTGAAATCCGCTCATTTAACTAAGTAGAGTTAAAGTCCATTATATTTTCTCTAGAGCTCTATCGACGTGGCATCATGATTACTGATCTGCGTGAATATTTCTGAATACATCGAAAATGACTTGAGAGAGAAAATCCGAAGCGGAGGGCCCTTGCCCGCACGGCTCACGCTCGACTCATTGGCCAAGGAGTATGAAGTTAGTTTAACTCCCGTGCGTGTGGCGCTCGAACATCTGATTGATTTGAACTACGTTCTGAAGAGCGAGAATGGCCGTCTCAGCTTAAATCCTCGCAGACGCGCGAGAAAGCAGATCAGGAAACGGAAGACTAACCAAAGTCTCCCAATGCGCAACTGGGATGAAATCATCACTGAAGATGTCATTCATCAAAGTATTCAAGGGGAGCCCGCTGACCTTCGCGAAGAGTCGGCGGCGCAGCGCTACGGCGTTGGACGAACGGTGGTTCAACAGGTGTTTAACCGCTTGGCCTGATCGACCGCGTACCCTGTAGAGGATGGCGCGTGCACCCTTTCCGCGAGCAGGACATGCTCGACTATATCGATGTCCGGGAAACGCTTGAACTCAAAGCGTTAAAACCGGCTAGAAAAAGGCTGGACCCCACTCGACTTAAAGAGTTTCTAGCCAGAAATTCGCCCGACCTCAAAGGGAAACCTCAACTCGAAAATAGTCTGCACCAATACTGGATCGAACTATCCGAGAATCGCTACATTCGATCCTTTTTCGCCCAATTCGGTATCTACCACTCCTACTTATTCTCCTACTCGACGGTGGCCACATCCGTGATCGAGGAGAAGGCGACAGAGCACCGAAGAATTCTGAGAACTCTACTAAAACAAGACTGGGACTCTGCCTCCAAAGCCCTTCAAAAACATATACGTAGCCAGCGTCCGAACCTCACCCACCTGTTCGACCAACTAGCGAAACAGAAATCGTCACCCGGAGTACAGCGCAAATAGGCCGCTTGGAATTTATGCTCGAATCGTCACTATTTTGCCCCAAACACTCACCTTTGGAAGGCAGGACAACGATGCAGGGGAGGTCATGTGCCTGGCCCAGGACTAGAATCCGCTAACTAGACAGGGTCAGATTAGATTGGCAGGTGCTGGCAGCCGTCTTATGGGCAGTTTGCTCGGAAATCCATAGATCCGTTCGCCGATACATTCTCCCTCCGCATTGATTGGCCGCCAAACCCTCGACTTTCACGATTTCCTGTTCGACCACTTCGCCTAGATCCGCATATTCTTAGGGATATGAAGTCCTATCTTTTTTTCTTCCTCGTATCGACTAGCCTCGTACCCAGTATTCTTCCCCTCTCCGCTCAGGCCGAAGATCAAGCGGTAAGCCTACTCTGGACCCAATATGGCCTCGCGAACAACACTCTGAAGCTAACCGCGCATACGGACCTCAATCCGATGGCTCCCGCGGCCGCGACGGCCAGCCTTGAGCTGAAGTCCGGCGATTCATGGACTATAGTCGCCTCAACAGAGGTAGAATCCCTGACGGCAATGGCCGCCTTCCGTATTGAGAATTGGGATTCGGATACGAGCCGCGTCTACCGAGTTGTCTGCGGCTCGACATTAATCGAAGGCGTAATCAGAGCGGAGCCAGTCGATAAACGAATCCTGAAACTCATGGCGGTTTCCTGCGTGAACGACACCCGGTTTCCCTATCGAGAGGCCGTAGCGCAAATGATCGACCAAGATCCTGATTTGCTCTTCTTCGCCGGCGATCAGCTCTACCAAACCAACGCGGGCGGTGAAACAATCCATGCCCACGATGAAGACGACGTGCTGCCCGCCCTGGCGAACTACCTGCCTAAGTGGCGGAAATTCGGCCTGACCTTTCGCGACTTGTTGAAAGACCGTCCGTCGGTCATCCTCACCGACGATCACGATGTCTACGTGGCCGACCTCTGGGGCAACGCCGGCGAACGCATGAAGACTAAACGCGAGGAAGGATTCGACCCGAGCGCGCCGTATAATTTTGGCAATGCGGAAGAAAGAAACCGTATGATCGTCTACCGCGAAGGCGGCGGTTACCTTCACCCGAAGTGGACGAAT
>JABITN010000268.1 GCA_018700525.1 Opitutales bacterium | reverse complement strand
AGCTTGTTGCGGCCTCGAAGATGAAGAAGGCTCAGCAATCGGCTCTTTCCGGACAGCCCTATGCGGCTTTGCTTGCCGAGACCTTGGCACACATTTCGACCCGTATTGAAGAATTGGATCATCCATTTTTCGAAGAGCGAGAAGTTAAGACTCGTGGTATCATTCTGGTCACTACGGACCGTGGATTGTGCGGACCTCTCAACGGAAATCTAATTCGCGAAGTTCAGAAAATTGAAGGCGCGGCGAAGTTCGTTAGCATCGGTCGCAAGGGGAAACAATTCCTTAGTCGCTCGAGTCGTGAATTGTTGGCTGACTTTGAAATTGGGGATTCAGTACAATATACAAAGATCAAACAGGTCACAGAGTTCATGATCGAAAAGTATCTCGCTGGCGAAGTGGATACGGTTGAAGTGTGGTATCCGCGTTTTATCAATATCCTCATTCAGTTGCCAACGAAAGCGAAACTATTGCCTATCGCCGGTCTCGATGAAATGATCACGGAGTTGAGAGGCAAAAACGCGAAGCCATTTGAAGCCTCTGACGACGATCGCAATTTTAATTTCGAGCCAGATCCGAAAACGATTTTAAACGATTTGCTTCCTCTTTTCGTCATTCGGCAGGTGTATCAAGCAGTTTTGAGTGCTCGTGCTTCCGAGCATAGCGCTCGAATGGTTGCGATGAAGACTGCCAAGGATAATGCAAATAAGTTGCTTGATGATCTTACTTTGCAATTCAACAAGGCCCGCCAAGCGGCGATCACTCAAGAAATTCTCGAAATCGCTGCGGCAACTGCAAGCAATGACTAGTTAAAGTAAAAAGTAAGAACGGAGAATGATAAAGTATTTACACATATCGAAGGCCGAGTTCTTACACGATAAACAAATTGGCACTTTTTAAATCTTAATTCTTAAATCTTAATTTATATGACCACCGGAAAAATCCTCCAAATTATTGGACCTGTTGTGGACGTCCAATTCGCTGAAGATTCGATTCCCGCAATCTATCAGGCATTGACAATCGGGTTTGCCGTAACAGGCGAGAAACAACAATTGACCCTCGAGGTTCAGCAGCACCTTGGCGAAGGCGTTGTCCGTGCGGTTGCGATGTCGTCGACGGAAGGTCTTAAACGAGACATGGATGTTGTAGACTCCGGTTCGCAGATCTCCGTGCCAGTTGGTGAAGGCGTTCTTGGACGTATCTTCAATGTGACAGGCGACGCGGTCGATAATCGTGGCGAAGTTAAGCATGAGAAGCGTTATGCAATTCATCGCCCGGCTCCTCCGCTCACAGAGCAGGACACGAAGTCGGATATCCTCGAAACCGGAATCAAAGTTATCGATCTCATTTGCCCGTTTATCAAGGGTGGTAAGGTTGGCGCTTTCGGTGGAGCTGGTGTTGGCAAGACCGTTGTCATCATGGAGTTGATTAACAATATCGCGAAGACTCACGGTGGATATTCATTGTTTGCAGGGGTAGGGGAGCGTTCTCGCGAAGGAAACGATCTTTACCACGAAATGTCGGACTCCGGCGTAATCGATCAACAGAATCTCGAAAACTCGAAAGTTGCCCTCGTTTACGGCCAAATGAACGAACCGCCTGGTGCACGTATGCGTGTTGCGCTTTCGGCTCTTTCGATGGCTGAGTATTTCCGCGACGAGCAGAACCAGGACGTACTATTGTTCGTCGACAACATTTTCCGTTTCTCGCAAGCGGGGTCTGAAGTATCGGCCCTGTTGGGTCGCTCGCCTTCAGCCGTTGGTTATCAGCCAACGCTTTCGTCTGAAATGGGTATGCTTCAAGAGCGTATTACGTCTACGAAAAAGGGTTCTGTCACATCCTTCCAGGCGGTTTACGTTCCTGCGGACGATTTGACTGACCCGGCCCCAGCGAACACATTCGCTCACTTGGATTCCACGATCGTACTCGAACGTGCAATTGCCGATTTAGGTATCTATCCAGCGGTTGATCCTCTTAATTCAGTTTCCAAAGCGCTTGAACCTTCAATCGTAGGCGGAGAGCACTATGCAGTGGCTCAAGGAGTACAACGCGTGCTTCAACGTTATAACGATTTGCAGGATATCATCGCGATCCTCGGTTTGGATGAGCTTTCGGCCGAAGATAAGCAAACCGTCTACCGGGCCCGTAAGGTACAAAAGTTCCTATCGCAACCATTCAACGTTGCTCAAATCTTCACTGGCTTCCCAGGAAAAATCGTTGCAGTCGCTGACACGATCAAAGGCTTCAAAATGATCCTCGACGGAGAACTCGACCACATTGCCGAAAACGACTTCTACATGAAGGGCGGAATCGACGAAGTTCTCGAAGCATCTAAGGCGTAGCTTTCTAAATCAAAAAGTAAGAACTAAAAATTAAGAACGGGGGGAGAAATGTTAAAAAAGCGATTCATTCTCCATTTGCTACTAAACGATAGCACTGCCACTTCTTCAAATTTCATTCCTAATTCTTAATTTATCATAATGAATCTCGAAATAGTCACGCCCGAGGCGAGAGTCTACGAAGATACAGTCGATTCGGTAGTTCTGCCGACGACTTCAGGCGAGATCAACCTCCTGCCCGGTCATATCCCACTCGTTACTGAGATTCAGGGAGGGGAGATCATTGTTTCCAAATCGGGAGAAGGTGGCCAATCCCTAGCAATCAGCAAAGGTTTCGCCCAATGCGTCGGCGATAAAATCTCAGTCCTCGCCGAAAACGCCATCCACATCGACGAGATCAATGAGTCAGCAGTCGAAGAAGCTCAGAAACGAGCCGAAGAAGCCTTAGCCACCATGGAAAAGATGTCCGACGAGGAAATCGCCATGCTGGAAACGCAAGTTGCGTATGCACGGGCTCAGATACTCCTGAAACAAAAACTAAAATAATAGGAAGTGGGAATCGAATTATTCGATTCCATTTTCTTATTACTCCTATCTTCAGAGCTTCCTCCAAGTGTGAGTGGGAGCAGTCTTATTGTTTGTATATGAAAAAAGCTCTAATTACTGGGATAACCGGTCAGGACGGTTCTTACCTTGCTGAATTACTCCTTGAAAAAGGGTATGAAGTTCACGGTGTCATTCGACGCTCGTCTACTTTCAATACATCTCGAATAGACCACTTGTACCAGGATCCCCATGTTAATGACGTAACGCTCTTTCTTCATTATGGCGATTTAGCCGATTCGGTCCAAATGGTTAAATTACTTTATGAACTTCAACCGGATGAGATTTATAATCTCGGAGCTCAAAGTCATGTTCGAGTTTCTTTCGATGTGCCGGAGTATACGGGAGATGTCGTTGGAGTTGGAGCAGTACGAATCTTAGAAGCGATTCGAGAAGCAAAGTTGGTTAAAAAGGTTAAGTT
>JABITN010000267.1 GCA_018700525.1 Opitutales bacterium | reverse complement strand
TCAATTTTGTTGTTATTTTTTTGATACGTTCTCCCTCGATAAAAATGACAGTGTTCTCTACCGGATCCTTCCCGGTGCCATCAATCATTCGGGCATTAGTGATGACGATTCCTTTTTTTGGCTTTGTGCTCATAATCTTGATTTTGGATATTGAAGTTAGGGTTCGCGATAATTCGCGAACCTGGAATTATTATATAAGAAAGTTAATCACGGATTCATTGACTTTGTTGGGCCGCTCCAAGGGAGTCCAATGACCGCATCGTCCAAGGATTTCCAAGGCGCAATCCGGAATGCCGCGAGCCATTGTCCGAGTGGCAGCGGGCGGCGCGACCCCATCCTCGTCCCCAGTCAGGATCAAAACAGGACATTGGATGGCGCTGAGATCGGCAGCCTGAGAACCTGCCAGAGCGTCACAAGTTTTCGCATACGCTTCCGGATCCTGCCGCATCAGAAGTTCCCGAACAAATAGAGCAGTCACTTCATTGTGAACCTGAGTATTTTTCGAAGTGCCGGCTTGCACAAGGATATCGGCGAGTTCCGTCATTCCCTCTGCTCGCGCCTTTTCGCCGCGTCCCCGAATCGCATCCCGAGCGGGATCCGGCAACCCATGGACCGGTCCCAGCAACACAAGCGATTTCACTCGAGCCGGATGCTGGACCGCCATGTGTTGACAAATGATAGTCCCCATGGAGTGCCCAATCAAGTGCGCGGCTTCGATGTTTTCCGAATCCAGAAGCGCGACCAGATCGTCCACAAAACCTTGGATCGAAAGATCACCGGTGGCGGGCGATCGTCCCGATCCCTCAAGGTCCGGACGAATGACTTTAAAGAATTTTTGCAGCGCATTGGCCTGAGAACCCCAGACATTGGAGGTGCCTCCCAGTCCGTGCACCATGAGAATGACATCGCCCTCTCCAGACGATTCCACTGCTATCTGTTTTCCGTTAATGGTCGGCATATTGTATATATATAAATGAGTAGATTATTGTTTAGGAAAGTGGATGAGCCACGACTACGCGGCCTGAATTCCCCCATTCGCTGGTTGCCGCTGCTAGCTCGGGTGGAGCCCACAGCACGCAGACCAGCGGAATGAAAACGTTAACTTAACGGAACCCTTAGAACCTAAGGGTATTGGTGAGGGAAACGGCCTTAGGATTCGGATTGCGCACTACAGCCGTTCTTCCATCTGGATTGATAACCACCGGGATATAGTCGTCATCTCCAATCGCATTTCGTACGTTTAGTTGAATTTTCCAGCCAATCCTGTCGGTGAGTTTCCGGGAATAACTTGCCCACAGGTCGATATTCGTTTCAGCGGGACCATAGAACGGCCGATCCAGATTCGGAAGTACGAGGTCATCTTCGTTTACTTGCGCCGCGTAACCGGCCGCTGTCTTCGACTGGTAGCGCCAAGCCCCGCCCAGGCCAAAACCCTTCATCGCCCCTTCCTTAAAGCTGTAGGTATTGACGATGTTTACGCGCCATTCCCGTTGCTCCAGGGAAACGGTACCATCTTTTGTCTGCGCCCGTGCGAGCGGCGTAAACGTCTTGCTATTTAATTCACTACCAAAGGTCGGGTTAGAGTTATTACCCGGATCAATTTGCAGCCCCCAGATGCCTTCTCTCATCATACCTTCACGCGCCTCAACGGCGACCTCAGCCAATACCGGCGCTGTCTTGGAGGTCACGGTTTCCTGTTGCCCCACATTGAGCGATAGGCGCCAATTTTTCATTGGATTGCCGACCAATTCCGCTTCGTATCCCTCAGAAATATAGGACCGGGTTGTGGTCAAACCAACGATTGGATCGGTAATGAAGGCAGCATCTGGAGCTGGAAGCGCTGGCTCGAAACGGGCGTTAATGAGTGCTTCCGTTTCTCGCGGCAAGTAGCTTCTTATCGCTGACTGAACGTCCGCATACGAATTGAAAGTGCCTGCCGGCGGAGCGTCTGGAAAACGAGTATCAGTCGCGTTGGCAATCGTCTCTTCGAATGGAGCTCCGTCGCTTTCGACAATTCCCCAGCGACGGGCGCCAATATTAGAGAAAACACCATTCGCGGCTCCGTTCAAACCGGCGTCGGCGAAGTCACTAACCATTTCGAACTTGCTGATGCGCAAGGAAACAGCGCCATCATTGAACTCGAATCCTATACCGTACTCTTCCGTGGTGCCCGTTGGGGGGGGTACATTATTTCCTCGTATATCGATGCGTCTGGCTGCAGGTGAAAAATTTTCCGACTCATTCCAGTGAAAGCTGACATTGGTACGGCCCAAGTCGATGAGATCGTCCGGCACATGAACCACCAAACTATTGGTTCGGGTACCTCCTTTTGGTAGGGGATCGTCGGACTCTGCCGCTAACATGAGTTGCGCGGGATCCGCATCTCCACTCGGTAGTTTGCCGCCAACATTGGCTTGTCCGGTATTTACAGTTTGATCCGATCTCCACCCAATTAATCCGACGATATTGCCATTCCAAAATTTGCTCTGCCAAGCCAACGCTTCAGACGTAATGACTTGTTCGCTTCTACTGCCACCTGTAAAGAGCGATCTAATTCTGAAGTCATTATAAAACGAGGGGTCTCCCGTGCCTGGCACATACGTTGCCAGCGTCGATCCAGCGGGAACTCCTGCAGGATTTAATGAAGGTCTCGGATGATCGAGCCAGGACAAAGTGTAGGTATCCCCTACTTTAGGTATAACAGCGCTGATGGACTGAGTGAATCTCACATCGCTCGCAGATTGGTACTCCGAGCCTTCCAAACTATCCGTAACGTAAGCCCACAAAACCGGGCGGTTTCGGCCGCCTCCAGTGGGATCCGAAAAAATATCCTCTACGGTGAGAGGAGCATCTACATCTTCCCAAATCAAGCGATGATTCTCGCCGAGGTTGTCGATGGTTTGCTCGTTCCACAGGCCTGTGAAAGTGTGGGAGCCCAACTTTCCCCAAAAACCCTCTCGTTCCGCGAAATCGAGTTCGTAGAAAGCGGTGGCGCGAAGTGATTCTCGAGTCCTGGCCCTATCTAGTGGATCTACGGCGAAACCATAGAAAAACGCCCTACCCACATTGGGGTTTGGTTGGTCGTTGACAAGGTGGGAAGAGACATCGATCCGAACGTCCTCATCCCAAGGGAAGTTTTCAAAACGATTGTAATCTTGTTTGTCATACACCAGCTCAAAACCACCCTTTCCGTTAAATAGCGACTGCTCCAGGGCAGCATTGAAAACGTCCCAATCATGGGAGGCAAATTCCGTCGTGCCTTCGAGAAGGAGATTCCTGTTATCAAGCACATTTGTATCCATAATCACAGGCTGAGTGAATCCTGGTGTCCAAGGAGCTCTATAGATAGTCGTTGTTGCCAGCGTAGCGAACTGACCCCTTTGCGCCCGCGCGTCCGTCAGCTGCCAGTTCGTAAGTCCTAATGTTCCATCTACTTCAGGTCGGCCGGGAAAACCCACTGAAGATTCGCTTGAGTTCACGTCATTATAAACAATTGGTTGGAGCGCCCAGGCTGAATGTTGATTCGGAAATCCGTTAAAACCTCCGCGTTGGCCCGGAAGCGTGTTGATAATGGTTTTGGGAGAGAACAAACCCCTTTCATCGCTCGAGTTATCAATGTATCCAGGAAGCGTTACACCGGTGATAGCTTCAATGCTCCGGTCAACTTGCGGCGCGAACCAACCGCCGTATCCATCTCTTGGGGGTATCACATTGACGGGGGTGCCTTCGATTGAGCCATCCTCGTAATTCCCCCTTAGAATCGTCCGGCCAAAAAAGTCGGAATGCTCGTTTTTCGAGACGACCCATTCCGCCGCGGCGTAAAACCGCTGGTCATTCTCGTAAGCGGGCTTTTGATCAAATTCCAATTCCTCATTCATCGCCGAGAACCTGACCGCTAGTCGGTCTTCAATCAGCACTTTATTGTAATCCAGGGTTTGTCGACTTGAACCATTCTCTCCAAATCGGATTCCAACCTCGCCAAATGTCTTTCCCAGAGTGGCCTGCTTAATACTGTTGTTAATAATTCCTCCAGGACTTCCGACACCAAATAGGAGCGAATTCGGCCCACGATTGATGGTTACTCGGGAGGTGTTATAAGAATCGAACGGTATATCGGTCAGGAAGAATCCCCGGGTCAACGAAGCAGCCGCAAGTCCACGAACCCTTTGCCCGTTGGTTTGCGGGACAGCGCGATTCGAATCCAAACTAGGATCTCCAGCATCGATCCCGCCGCTCCCTCCGAGCGCGGGTAGGGCAGAATTACCCTGCTCACCACTTACCTCTGTGTTCAAACCGTAAGCGAGTAGGGTTCCGGCATCCGTGGCTCCGGTATCTTCCATGAATTCAGCAGTGATAACCGAGATAGCGGCTCCTACATCGCGCAACGGCGTTTTGAGACGCGATCCAGCTAAGGTTGATAGCGCTTGGTAACCTTCGCTATCACTGGCGTCGACGCTGAATGGCGAAAGCTCATGTATTTCTTCATTTTCGTCCTGGCCGAAAACGGCCGGGGAACTCGCAACTGCGAGTGCAAGCAGCCCTTTGAATAGGCGGCTGATTTTTCGTTTCGTTTCGCTCATGGGTGTGGGAGGTTGATTTTCAAGTCTGGTTTTTTCGTCCCGCGATCTCACCACGCTAACAGCATTAAGACTCTGATTCGCCCAAACTAGTACTAGTTTGAAACGATCGATTTCGCTCTCTAGTTGATCGAGAGCGATTAGAGATATTCTGTTAGGAGTAAAAATGGGGAGGTTTTTCTGGTTCGTGAGAGGCACTTACCTAATTACCCATAAGAATATCATATGAAGGGGATAAGAATCATGAATTTTCGTCCCAGATTCTTGTATAAAATGGTCACGGGGTGCGGTGTCAGTGTTTCTTGTACCGGCTTCGGTAGGACGACGGTGACTCCTTCATTATGCGGGTGAATTCCCTCGAAAAGTGGCTTTGATCGGAGAATCCGCATGCGTAGCTGATTTCGGCAAAGTTCATAGTGGTTTGAATGATTTTGTGGCAGGCCTCCTGAACTTTGAGGTGACGCATGTACTCTTTCGCGGATATGTTGAAACAGGATTTGAATTTCCGCTGGAAGGAGCTGAGCGAGAGGTGGGCGGCGGCGGCGAGTTCGGTGATGGCGATGTTGTCGCGGAACGACTGGTGCATGAGCTTCAACGAGGCCCCTAGCTCGCTGTTTTGCTCCAGGGAAGCGTTGCTTTGACTGAATGGGCGTGTAACGCCTATGACGCCGCAGAGAACGCCCCTGGCACAGTAGAGGGGTTTTTTATTGGTAGTAGACCAATCGACAAAGCCGTCGCCGGACGGGACGAGTTCGACTCGATTATGGATGAATTTGCCCGTTTCAATGATATGGAGGTCATCCTTGCGCCATTCCTCCATTATGTGAGGCGAGACGAAGTCCTCGTCTCTTTTTCCCAGGATTTGGGCACCGTCCTCGACGCCGAACAGGTTTAGCAGACGCTCGTTGAACAAGACGTATCGAAGCTTAGTATCTTTAACGAAAAAGGTGTAGCCCGGCAGGTCATCAAAGATACTATAGATATTATCCCCCACATTGTGTTTTAGAAAAAATCGGTCGTCCTGCATAATTCGATTTGAGCAGAACGAGGGCCGGTAGTGAAGCCCTTATTCTGCCAGAAATTCTGGGCAAACGCATCTTCCGGCATTCCGATTGGGTTTCGAGGAACCCATCACAAGGCGCCTTTGGCGCTATCGCTAAAAAAGCGTGTAGACGAAAGGGGCCGCAGAACTGCCGGCGAATAGGATCAAAGCTCCTAGAAGGAACAGCATAAAAACGAGAGGGAGCAGCCAGTATTTCTTGTTCTCCTTTACGAAGCCCCAAAATTCCCCAAGGAGACCGCGGGAGCGTTGATTTTCAACCTCTTCGATGCTTTGCTCTTCTACCTTGTGTTCAGACATTTCCGATCAGAATTCTTAAGTGATTCAATATTGCCTAAAGTAGGAAGATAGATTTCTTTCTCTCGCGTTGTCGACCCAATAGCTTGGCTGATCTCTATCCAATGACGTCAATGGCGACCTGCGGCGAAGGCATTTCATGAGTAACGCTACAGGTAAGAGGACGGCGTAGTACATCAAACTTAGGGAAACGAGGCTGAGGCACCATTCGATGGATGCGCTAACGCTATGCCACGCGATATGTATCGCTCTACCCGCTTTCTTCGAAATGAAGGATAAAGCGAATGCCAGTATCGCAATGCCGCAGAATACGTAGAAGGGTGTCAGACTAAGCGAACCTTGGATTAAATAAGAGAGACTCGAGACGACAAGGCCGGATATTGGTAGTCCGAACAAGAGGATCGTAGCGAATTTCCTAATACTTCGCTTATCGGGATGGGTATCAATTTCTCTGAAAGTTATCATGGGGCGGTTCTATGCGGTTTCACTAGTCGAGCTTGAAACGATCCATGTGATTTCGGTATCGCTGGAGAAGCTCTATTGGTTGCGATTCTCGGTGAAGGACGAAATCCTCGATTACGAGCGTATCCATTTCAGTAGCAAGGAAGCAGCGGATGGCGTCGTTCGGGGTGTTGACGATGGGCTCGCCGCGGACATTGAAGCTTGTATTCACGAGGACTCCGCAACCCGTAGCTTCTTTGAAGGCTTGAAGCAGCTTGAAGTACCTTCCGCTCCGCAGCGCGTCCACCGTTTGGATTCGTGCAGACATGTCGACATGGGTGATTGCTGGAAGCTCGGATCGCCGGACATTGACGCGCTTAGTCAAATCGACGTCTTCCATGATTACCTTCTCTTCTTCAGTGAGTTGGGCTCGGATTAATTCGCTTATCGGTGCAACGAGAAGCATGTAGGGGGACTCCTCTACCAAATCGAAATAGAGAGGGCC
>JABITN010000178.1 GCA_018700525.1 Opitutales bacterium | reverse complement strand
ATTCCGTTTTTCATTTCGATATATTTGCTTACTAAAACTATGCTTCTACTGACTCCGTTTTTCGGTCTCTTTGAAGAAGATCGCGAACACAACAATAATGACCGCCGCCATAACTGCCGGAATCAACCAAATCGATTTCCAGTCATGTACGAAATCTCCTGAAGCTAATTCCGTTTCATACATTTTAACGACTACCCCAGAAACTTTCGTGCCGATCAACAAACCTAGCCCATATGTGATCAAAGCAATAAAACCTTGGGCGCTCGCCTGATTTTTTTTCGGAGCAACATTATCAACATGAATATGCCCAGTCACGAAAAAGAAATCATAGCAGATGCCGTGCAGAATGATGCCTGAATAGAACATGAAAATCAAACTATCCGAATTACCCAAAGCGAAGAGCACATAACGAGCAGCCCACGCCAACATTCCGAATAGAAGCATCTTCTTGACTCCCAACCGAGCGAGAAAGAAAGGCATTACAACCATGAAGAATATCTCAGACATTTGCCCGAGCGTCATCTTGCCAGCCGCATTCTCCATTCCCGCTTCATTAAGAAAGAGGTTCGTAAAATTGTAATAGAAGGCCAAAGGAATACAAATTAGCATCGAACCGATCGCGAAAACCGCAAACGAACGATCCTTTAACAGACTCAAAGCATCAAGATTCAGAACATCGCGCATCGTCACTTTCTGACCAGCAGACTTTGGCGGAGTCTTGGGCAAGAAGAACGAGTAGATTCCAAGAACAACCGACGCGGCTGCTGCGATTTTCATCGGCAACGCTGAGCTTTCGATTCCCATAGTTCCCACAAGCAAACCCGCTGCAATCCAACCGATCGTACCCAATACGCGTATCGCCGGAAATTGCTTCGCCGAATCATCCATTTGAGAAAACGAAATCGAATTCACCAATGCCAAGGTGGGGTTATAGGCCAAAGCATAGGCGAACAAGGCCCAGAACAATGCGTTAGCTTCCGTAACCGAAGCACTGTAATACAAGATCACCGCTCCTATTAGATGACAAACTCCCAGCACTCTCTCCGAGTTGAAGAATCGATCAGCCACCATTCCGACAAAGAATGGCGCTATTAACGCTCCCCAGGGCATCGTACTGTACGCCGCGCCAATCTGGGCGCCATCGAAAGACATACCGCTCAAATAAGTCCCTAAAGTTACAAACCAAGCCCCCCAGATGAAAAACTGGAGAAACATCATTAAAGACAGCTGAAAGCGTATAGAGGTACTCATATAATATATAGGGATGGGAGTTAAACTCAATTCGTCACGAAATCATGCAGCTTTTCAACCGCCTGTCTACTCATCACGACTGATAAAAGAAATCGACCCTCCTGAAACGGCCGACGAACCAAGAAAGCCGCACCAAGAGGGTCTTCAACCTTAACACTACCAAAAAATCTAGGGTCCAAAAAAACGGGAATGACGATTATAGCAGATCACTAATGCGTACTATTGACATTATTATCCTAATTATTGATATTTCTGACCTCAAACAATGCTCAACGAACTTGCAGACCTCAGTTCGACGATCGACATACCCCAGGACTATTTTCTCGGCTACGAACAATCAGCCCTCGCAATACCCAAACGAGTGCTTCTTTTTTCCCGCCAAACCACCACTACCCTGAGGCAACGATCGCTCGAATACAAATCCCACCATCGATTCGTCCTTGTAGTCCCGATACAGACCAACGGCGAAGTCAATCTAGACCATGCCGTTTTCAAGCTCTCCCCAGAAAATGCCCTTCTCGTATTCCCTTTCCAATTCCACTTTTACGGCAAACTAGACCACGAGCAACTCAACTGGCTCTTCATTACGTTCGAAGGAGTAAAGCCCACCGACATTCAAGCTCTTCGCGACCGCAGGCTCCACCTCGACGACCTTTCTCAAAATCTATTGGTCGAAATTGCCAAACTCTGGAAAAACCGCGAGCGGCCAAACGTACCTGCGCACATCCAACTCACACTCTCCAAGTTTCTCTACCAACTGATCGCTACTCATACGCACATCAACCGCGAACAGCCAAAGCCCGAACCCAACAATCTTATCAGCAAGGTAAACGCTTGGATTTTCGACAAAGGCGCCGGAGCAAGAACCATCGAAGCCCTCAGTAAATCGGTCGGCATCTGCCCTTCCACCCTTCGCAAGCAATTCAAAAGTACCTCAGGCGTCACGCTCGGTCGCTACCTTCGAGAACAACAACTCCTCCACGCCACCTCGCTGCTCAGCGATTCCCAACTGCCGATTGGCGAGATTGCCCTACGATGCGGCTACGAATCATCAGCATCATTCAGTCGCGCTTTTCGCCATCAATCCGGCGAAAATCCCCGAAAATACCGAAGCCGCTTCTCTCAAGCGAGCCTAGCCAAAGGCTAGCGAATAACCTCCGAAGCGCATCCCAAAAGATAGCGGAAGATCCCACGCGAGTCCCTCGCGTAGCTACCAGATTTGGGGGCTCTCGATTTGCGACCCAACGTCGGCCCAATTCTATTCCCCTTCAGAATCCGGTCTGCCTCTCGGGCGAAACGGACGCTTTAGCAAATACAGCCACTTTTGCTCAGCTTCCGTACGATCATACTCGAGGCCGAAAACGATTTCATCCGAACTCCGCTCCCGATAACTCCCAAACAAACGATCCCAAATCGCCAAGCCGCTCGCGTAGTTGGAATTAGTCTCGACCATTCTTCTCGAATGGTGAACCCGATGCATATTCGGACTGACCAGAAAAAACCGATACCAACGATCCCAACGATCGGACAATACAACATT
>JABITN010000227.1 GCA_018700525.1 Opitutales bacterium | reverse complement strand
CGCTTTGCGGCAAGACGGCAAGCGCGGAGAGGGTCAGTATGAGGGAAAGGGTTATTCGGATCGTTTTCATTGGATGTCTTTAAAGTTGTGGCTCTAGAAAGAAAGGGATGTGGATGCGGCGTCGATGTCGCCGAATACGTCGGAGAGCTCTTGTTGGAGCTGGACTTTCAAGTTGACGTCAAGAGTCATGTAAATGGGCTCGAAGGAGCTGTGCGTCTTAATGCTGATGCAGCCGCTTAGGCACATCAGCGCTGATATAGCTAGGAGTAGCTTCGAGAGTGATTTCAGGTCAGTCTTCATTTTCCGGCTGTTGGACGATTGGAGTAGCGATTGTATTCAAAGGAATTTTCATAATGTAAAAAACGAGGCCCTAAAAGCGAGGCGAATTTTGCGGAGGCTGATCCTTATCATTGTCGGTTTCGGGTACGACTCCGAGAGAATTGAGGCGCATAAGGAAATTGAGAAGTTCGGCTACCGTTCCGTTGACGTTTGTGGTGATATTGAGAGGGATGTGAGCGTTGCCGGTGTCGGCGAGGCCAGCTAGTTGAATGCGCATAGGAGTACCGGGAAGGTCTTTACTGAATAGGTCCATTCGCAATTCGGCTATGCTCAGGTTTCCGAGAGCTTCTTCGAGGAGGGCGTTGGGTTCGAGGCCAAGTCGTTCGAGCATTTTATCGCCAAAGGTTTTCTTAGGTGCATGTGAATCGTTGGGCTGGGTGAAGTAGCCCTGGGCGTCGTAGGTGAATTGGGCGTCGCTCTCGGGGTCTAATTCTAGAAACCCCTCGCCGAGAACGGGCAGGCCATCGACGATGCTAATCGGTAAGGCTCCATCGAGTCGGCCGGTAACTTCGCCTTCGAAGAAGTCGAGCATGGTCATGACGGGAGCAATCGAGATTTGTTCGAATCGCAGTGTGATTGCGGTTTGAGGGTCGTCTAGATCGATCGTAAATGGATCGAGAGCAAGCCTACCGTCGAAAGAGCGCATCTGGGCTTTCTTGACGATGAGTTGACTGTCGGCGGCGAGTTCGAAATCGACGAGCATATCGGTCGCTTTGATATCGCCGAATGTAAGTTCGTCTATCGTGATAGTTTGGGAAGGGCGAGTGACTAGGTCGACGGTAGAGTCGAATTCGATATTCGCGCGTATAGAGTCGATCGATACTTCGTTTGCTGGGTCGAGAATCGAGCCATTCGATAGCTTGAAGGTAGCAGGTGTGTTGAATTGTTCATCTTCCATTATCAACGAACCATCGACTGAAAGGTCGGCAGATACGATGGAACCGCTGAGGGATGGAACATGTCGCGAGAGAATGTCGGAGCTCGTTAAGCGTATTCCGTTCACGGAATACTCGCCTTTCGATGTGAATGAAGGACTGGAGAAGTCGAATGATTGGCGTGAGTCGATTGATACCGATTCACCTTCGAAGAGCAATTCGCCCTTGGTATCGACCGTTGCAATTCGAGCATCGCCAGAGATGTTGGATTTGATTGTGATTTGCTGAACCGATTCAGTTTTGATATTGGCGATTCCTATACCCATTTCCAAATTGGCATGGATGTGAGCGTCTGAGTGATCGGATTCGAGAGATCCGGAAAACCACTGAAAGGAAGCCGAATCCGGTATCGTGAAATCGGCGCCTTGCCATTCGATATTGTGCGTGGTGTATTGGGCAATCAGTGGAATTAGCAATTTGATGTCATCTTTGCTTGAGAGAACATCGGGAATCGAAATTGGTTGGCTAGACAATGTTCCGTTTAGCGAAATTCCTTGGAAAGTGGTGGAAGGCAGTTGGGCATTGAGGTTGGTTCCATTAAGGGTGAGTTCTATTGAAGCTAGCTTCTCTTCGGACCAGTGGCGGAGCTTTAGATCGAGCTGACCGCTTCCGTTTAGGGACTGTGATTGAATGCTGAATAATGGGTTTTCTTCGATCGATTGTATCGATATTTCAATTACTTGAGGATGTGTGGATGGTTGGATGGCGCTCGTGAGGTTCCATGACCCTGTTATGGGTGATTCGAATTTTCCTGCTTCGCCGTCGCTCGCTTCGACTCTCGCTGAGAGCTCGATTGATGATTGGTCTGTAGAAAGCTCCGCTAGGCGTGCGTTTAGGGCTTCAATTTTAAGCCAAGGATTGGCTTTCGTGACGAGCTGACTTGTGGTTATCGTCGCTGCGTCGAGATTGCCATTTAATGAGAATTGGAATGGGGAGATCTCGAGGGCCTCGGTGACTAGCTCTTTGGATTGGCCGAGAACCGCAATCGTTTCGAGAGTGAAGTCTTTGTTGAGTTGGGCTTCGATGCTTGCGGATACGATTCCGCGATCGCCATTGTTTGATTGCCAATGGGTGTCTGGGATAGCTAACGAGACTGACTGAAGGGTGGTGGGGGCTTCGATTTGGATGATAGACTCGTGAGCTTCGTATGTATCGTAGCCCATGTTTTGAAGATGAATATTGGTATTTAGGTTTCTGATTTCTTTCCCATCGAAGACGAATTTTGAATCTATCGAATTGATTGAGGAATGAGCGATTGAGTCGTCGTAGGTTACGGGTCCTAATTCGATTTCAATATCAATGGTTTGGGGTTCGATGCCGATGAAGGATCCTTTAGCAGCGATGGAGGCGGTTGAAATTTCGAGTTCCGCGTTCGGCGCCAACTCAAGAAAAGGGAGATTATAGTTGGAGATCGATGAAGTCAGATTTGTCGACTGAGCAGTGGCGGTAAAATCGATCTGGTCAGCTATTCTAAAATCGAGATTAAGCGTTTCCAATTCGGAATGTACATTTGCGATTCCTTTGATTTTGGATACGTCGTATTTTGAAAGAGAGAGTTCAGTGTTGAATGGGATATCGCCGATGTCGGTTATTAGAACGATTGAGGCGTCTTTGATCTCTAGTGAATCTAAGGGAAAAGGGATGCCGTCTTTTATTAGAGCATCTAGATCTTGAGGATCAAAGGTTGAAGGACCGGTGAGGTCGTAGCGAAGAGCGACGCCGGAGATATTCAATGCCTTGAGGGTTTGATTGTCCCATGCTTCGGCGATATCGAATTGGATTTGGAGAGAATCGATTCTCAGTTCATAAGAATCAGTCTCGAGACGAAAATCTTCTACGATGCATTTAGATCTATCGAGATGCGAAATGCATAGCTCCGAGTTGGTGAACCCACTTCGTATGAGAGCTTTTTCGGCTACGAAAGTAGCGATTTCCAAACGAGCGAGAAAGGTTCCAAGCAAGATTCCGGCGAAGCAGGTTAGGCCTGCTCCGGCTAGACGGACGATCCAAAGAAATCGTCTGTTTTTGCGTTTGGAATCCATAAAAAGTTGATGCTCCTAATTCCCGATTGGGAGAATAATTAGCTAGGGAAAATAAAAATATGCGAGGTTTTTGGGAATAAGGTTTCGAGTTCCGTGCTCTTATCCCACGAAAACGGAAATTCGTGTTTAGATGGCGTGTGAAACTCCCGGGAATCGCTGACTGAAATCGTCGAATTTCAAACAAAGATTATAGTTATGCTAAATTCATTGAAACGACTTGCATCAAGCAAACATCAAGCGTTCGCCCTTTTTGCGGTGATAGCTTTAGTATCTGGAGTGGATGTTTCGGGATCTCACGGTTCCGGGGAGAAAGAGAGATCTTTCAATATTGAGATTATTGCTGAAGGCCTGAATAAGCCGATGGCGATAGCGATGAACTCATATCGCACTCTTTACTATTCCGAAGTACCGGAACCAGGGGTTCCTGCAGGGGAGAACGCTGTGAAGCGATTGGACCTCCGATCTAAAGGATCATCGGTCATCAGTCAGGGCGAACCTTACCCGCTTAACATAGCGCTGGACCGTCGAGGAAATGTTTTTTGGACCTGCAATACGGCAGGAGTGATTCTGAAATACAGCCGATACGGAGGAGGAAAAGCTCCGTATTTTCCAGTGGGCTTCGATCCGAATACGACGCCTCTCGAAGATCGATTGATGAAGCCAAGTGGAATTACGGTTGATCGTTACGGCGAGGTATTGTTTACGGAAGTTCCGGACCCAGGTAATGTGGGGTTGAACATGGTTTCGGTAACTGACGGCAATAATGTCAGTTTGATTTCGGATGGAGAGCCTGCTCCGACGGACATAGTTGTTTCATATAATGGAACCGCCTACTGGACCTGTAAAGATGCAGGTGTTATTCTTCGGCGTTCGCCGGCTGGCGTTATCGGCAAGTTGCTGGATGGGTTAGAAAAACCGACAGGAATTGCATTGGATAGAACTGGAAGATATTTGTACTTCACGGAAATCCCGACTCCGGGTGAATTCGGTGGCGATGTGGGTCCTGGAGGGGATGGTCGAAACCGAGTCATGGAATACGATTTGTGGAAGCAAAAGATGACCCAAGTGTCGTTTGGCTTTCCATTGCCGACGGATGTAGCGGTGGCTCCAAATGGTAAGATCTATTGGACCTGCACAACGGTAGGCGTCATTGCTTGCGCAACGCCAGAAGGGGGAAGGCGTAGTCGTTGGGGTTGGTAGAACCCGCAACCTCAAAAATGGGTTATTCTCCGGGCTCGTGTAATCGAAGCCCGGAGTTATTCGTTGATAAGTAAGATGCTATTATGCCCCTAGGTTTTCAGGAAATTGTCGATGCGTACTATCAGAATCTTTATCGATTCGCTTTGAGTTTGAGCAAATCGCCCGATAGAGCGTGGGACCTGACTCAAGAGACCTTCCTGATATGGGCTCGGAAGGGATCGAGTATTCGTTCTGAGAAGGCGACTAAATCGTGGCTTTATACGACGCTTTATCGTGAGTTTCTGAAGCTTGCAAAACGAGGGGCCCGTATTGTTGCGCTCGAGGATCAGTCAATGGACTACGAGACTTTGACTGATTCTGAAGCGGAATTTCCGAATTTCGATTCGGAGAATTTGATGGAATTATTGATGGAATTGAAAATCGAATACAGGCAAGCGGTTAGTTTGTTCTATTTGGAATCCTATTCCTACAAGGAGATTTCCCAAATTCTCGATGTGCCGATCGGTACGGTGATGTCGCGACTTGCCCGTGGTAAGGATGTATTGCGGCGCAAATTGCGAAACGAAGGTTCCTCAAACAAAATGATAGCTTATCCCAAGACGGAAAGGGTTTCTGGCGATGAATAATGATGAAGCGAAATTGATATTGGCGAACTATACGCTTGAAGATGCGCCGCTAAACGATGCGCGTTTCGATGAGGCATTGCTTGTGGCCAAAGAGGATCCGGAGCTAATGAGTTGGTGGGAACGAGCGAGGGATCGGGATAGGGAGATCCAGGGTAAATTGCTTCAGTTCGAGCCGCCAAGCGATTTAAAGGCAGCATTGCATGCGAGCGTGGAAGGCGTATCCAAAGGTAAAGGGCGCCGTCGGAGTTTCATGAAGTACTTGGCCTTGGCCACCAGTTTGGCTTTGGCATTCAATCTTTATTATAAATACGGGATTGATCGAAGCGACGAGTACACTGGACCATTGGTGGAGCGGGCATTTAATTATTCGTTCGATGGACCTCGATTGAGCTACTTTAACAAAGACACGACGAAGATCACCGATTGGCTCGAAGGTCAGGATTTCGAATTGCCGAGCGAATTGCCAAAACGATTCTTGGCCCAAAAAGGAATTGGGTGTCGTCCGCTGAATTGGTCGGATAGTAAGGTCGCGATTATTTGTATTGATGCGGAAGTGGTGTATCACTTGTTCATCGCTCGTGGAGAAGAATTCGAGGATCTCGATTTGAAGCGAAGTTTCGAGTTCGAGCCGCGAAAGGCAGGTTGGACTGTTAGTAAATGGGAGTCTGGCGGACACGTTTTCGTTCTGACTGCGAAAGCGAGTCAGGAAAATCTAGAATCAATGCTCGCCGAGTATAGACCATAGCTTCACTTGCTTCAGAATAGAGAAAATATCGACTAGTCTGAAGCGGAAGGTTATTGCCTTCGCCTAGTATAGTCTCATGGATTTGGGACTGATGATTAGGGGAAGGTCCATTCGAATTCAATTGAGACGGTTTGCGTCGCTTGCGGGCGTTCTGTTGGTATTCGTTTTGGGAGGATGTCAAAAGAAGTCGGATACGGAAAATGGCGCCGTACTGATTTTCGCTGCTGCGAGTTTGAGTGATGCTTTAAGCGAAGTTGGAGAAGCTTTTCGCGAAGAGACTGGAATAAACGTGGCGTTTAACTTCGCTGGCTCCCAAACGCTTGCTCAGCAGATTGCAGTTTCTCATCGAGGAGATGTGTTCGTGAGCGCTGATGAGAGTTGGATGGATTTCGTTGCGGGAAAGAATCGTTTGGAGGAAGGAACTCGTGTATCGCTATTGTCGAATCGATTGGTTCTTGTGAGTTCTTTAAACGCTGATTTTCAAGTGAATCGTGTCGAGGATCTTTGCGAGCTCGATTTTGCTTTTTTGTGTATTGGAGATCCGGATTCGGTCCCAGCTGGCCGTTATGCTCGCAAATGGTTTGAGCAGGAAAATTGTAGCGAAGGCGAAGTGCTTTGGAAGCGATTGCAAAATCGGGTTTCACCGGCTCCCGATGTGAGAGTTGCGATGGAGCAGGTGTTGGGGCGAACGGATTCTTTAGGGGTGGTTTATCGAACGGATATCCTGAAAGCCGAGAATCGAGCAAAGCTTTTGTTGGAATCGCCTATGTCGGAGATTCATTATCCCGCGGCGTT
>JABITN010000110.1 GCA_018700525.1 Opitutales bacterium | reverse complement strand
CGAGTCCGTGCGTCGTGAAACCTATCATATGGTCGAGGGGAAATGGTATGGAGGGGTGATTCGAGATAGTTCGTTGCGTGAAGTGCCGTTCATTGAGGTCGCCGAAGGGTTGGCTCGGGAGTTGGAAACGAGGAATTACTTCCCGGCTCAATCGAAGGAGTCTGGCGATTTCCTTCTGATCGTTCATCGCGGGATTACGCGAATTGAAGCGGATTGGGATGAATTGTTTCCCACTGATGACGAGGAAGAGGCTGCTGAAGAGGAGGGGGAAGAAGGCGAGGAAGAACTCACGAATCCCGAAACGTATCTACGCGAGGAAGGCTTTTCGAATGCCGAGCAAGACAATGCTCAATTAATCGGTTTCGATCGCGCATTAAAGAGGAGGGGATTGATGCTCCAAGATGAGTTGGAGCTGCAAGAGATGCTTCGTGCAGAGCGGTATTTTCTAATCTTGATGGCTTTCGATTGGCAAAAAATGCAAAAAACTGGAGAGAAGAAACTGGTTTGGTCGACTCGTTTTAGTATGGATGCAATCGGGGTGGGTTTCGATGACGCGCATTTTGCATTGAGCCGAGGGGCGGCGAATTATTACGGAACGAATCTCGATGGAAAGCTTGGCAAAACGAAGACTTTTGTAGGACCTGGCGAAGTAATTACCGGCGACTTGGAGGTTATTGGGACTGTCAAGCCGGGCGAGGAGTAGTTGGGTCCGGGCACGAAAAACCCGCTCTCTTTGGAAAAAAGCGGGTTGTCGTATTGAATCAATTGCTTTCTAGAAGCCGTCGCGCGTCTGGCGTCGGTCTCCGCGTCGGGAGCCTTTTCCGCCCCCACCGCCACCGCGATAGCCACCGCCACCGCCACCGCCGCCGCCGTAGCCGCCGCCGCCACCGTAGCCACCACCGCCGCCGCCGCCGCCGCCGCTGCCGCCGCGAAAACCACCACCGCCTCCGCCACCGCGGGGTCGTTCAGGACGAGGGGTTGCCTCGCGTACTCTTAATTCACGTCCAAGGAGTTCGGTTCCATTGAGCGATTCAATCGCGGTATTCGCTTCGCCAGAATCGGTCATGGTTATGAATGCAAAACCACGTGGTCTTCCAGTTTCGCGATCCATGATCAATTTAACGGATTCAACAGCTCCAAACGTAGCGAATGCTTCGCGTACGTCATCTTCGGATGCGTCGAATGTCAGGTTGCCTACATATATGTCCATTTTTAAAAAGCGCCTAATCTAAAATACAGAATCGATAAACGGCGCCCTTACCAAACCTGCTTGAAAACGCGCTGTTTCAAGCGAGTTCTCGTTTAATTGATAGTGAGAAGTTAATTCCGCGAATCCTCTTTTTGCAAGGAGTTAAATCCTAGGCGTCTAGTGGCTAGTCTTTGGTGTCTACGAGTCCGATAGCTTGATAGCCTTTACTTGAAATGATGCGACCTTGAGGGGTGCGTTGGATGAAACCGTTTTGAATCAAAAAGGGTTCGTGCACTTCTTCGAGCGTGTCGGATTCTTCGCCTACGGCGACGGCAATCGTTTTGAGGCCAACGGGTCCGCCTTTGTAGGTCAGAGCCAGCGTCGACAATATTCGTTTGTCGATTTCGTCTAATCCGTGATGGTCGATTCCTAGAAGTTCTAGGGCGTCGTGGGCGCTTTTCTGGGTTATCATGCCGTCGCCACGTTCTTCGGTGTAGTCCCGCGCGAAGTAAACGAGGTTGTTCGCGATTCTAGGCGTACCGCGCGATCGATTGGCAATTTCTTTTCCGCCAGCGGTATCCACGGGTATGTCGAGGAGTTTACAGCTGCGTTCGACAATACTGAGCAGGTGTTCAGGGGTGTAGTAGTCGAGGCGGGTTTGCAGAGTGAAGCGGCTGCGAAGCGGAGCAGTGAGCAATCCGCTGCGAGTGGTTGCTCCGACGAGAGTGAAACGAGGGATGTTCAGTCGAACCGATCGGGCGTTGGGGCCTTGGTCGATCATGATGTCGATCCGGTAGTCCTCCATTGCTGAATAGAGGTACTCTTCGACTGTTTTGGGGAGACGGTGAATTTCGTCGATGAAGAGAATGTCGCCTTCTTGCAAATTCGTGAGCATACCTGCGAGGTCGCTGGCTTTTTCGATGACCGGTCCGGAAGTGACGCGTACGTTGGTCCCCATTTCCGATCCGAGAATGAAGGAGAGGCTGGTTTTACCGAGACCTGGAGGGCCGCTGAGAAGAATGTGATTGAGCGGTTCTTTGCGTTTACGTGCGGCACCGGTCATGATGCGTAGCCGTTCGATGGTTTTGTCCTGACCGACGAACTCGTCTAAGGAAAGGGGGCGCAGGATTGATTCGGTCTGTGAATTCAACGGAGTTTCCAATGCTTCGGCGTAGAAATCGACTCCAGTGTTGCTAGGTTCGCTCATGTATATTGGCGGTAATTAGAGTTAGTGGGATTTAAATCAATCATTAGCGGGGAGGGCAAGCGGAAGGGCGTGTATTCGGAAGTTTACTTGCTGGGGGTAGGAGATGAAAAAGCCCCGCGTCGCATGGCGAAGCGGGGCTGGATTAAGGACTATTCGCTTGGTGACTCGCGTCGCTCGCCTTGCGGGCGACGACGACGTCTACGATTGCCACCTTCGCGTGGGTCTCGGTCATCGCGATTGCGCCCTTCGGCGTTGTTGCGAGGACCTCGATTTCGGTTTCGCCCGCCGCGTTGACGGTTGTTGGAACGTTCGCCGTTGTTTTCTCTAGGACCGCGGTTTTGTCCGTTCGGGCGTCTGCGCCGCTGGTTTGGACCGCGTTTGTTGTTTCGACGCCCCGTGGGTTTCGGCGTTTCTTCCTCGCTAGAGAACAGCGACTTGAGCCATCCGAAGAAACCCTTTTTCTTGGGTGGCTTCGTTAGGGTTACGGGGCGATCTTCAGAGCGAACCCGCTTTTTGGGAGCGGCTCGTTTTCCGTCCGTTGAAGGGCGGAATTCTTCGACTGCCCGTTGTGATGGGCGTTGGGTTTCCTTTAATGTTCCGAAACGTTCGGGACGGTTGTCGCCGGTGGTTTCGGTTGATTGGGAGGGTTCGTCTTCCGGATAGGCTTCGACGCTGGAATCGAGGGCTTTTTCTTCGGGCGAGATCTCTTCTTCTTTTTCTTCTCGTTGAGGGCGCTCGAACCGTTCTCTGCGTTTTGGAGAGGCTGGTCTGTCGCCACCTACAAGGTGGCTGGGAGCGGTTGATTTGACGACGAGGTCGTCCATTTCGACTATATCGTCGTCGTCGTATGCTCCTCGGATTTGATCGAGGGTTTTAGCGGCTGACGCGTTGGACGCGCCAGGCCGGCGTTTTCGTGTGCCATACAGGATGGCTTTCGGTGCTGAAGGAGCTGGTGAGGAGTGCTCTTCGCTCTCGGATTTCTCCGGCGTGCTTTCGGCTACCTCCTGGGACTGTGCGGCGAGTTCGTCGCTATCCAGCTTCCTTTCGTTTGTTTCTTCTGTGTCAGACATTAGTTTTATAATTGGTGCGATTCGGCATGTCTTCGCTCGTTCGCGCGTAAGGTGTTTCCTATTTCTGCGGCGGTTCCTCATATAGAAGACGAGGTTTTGTGTTTCGCCATGGAAAGGGGTACTCTACGGATCTGGGGGAAAATACAATCTTAAACCTCTATTTGAATGGTGCCCGGCAATGGCTTAATGGCTTCGGGTCGGTTTCGCTAGGGGCAATTGGCTTGCCTGAAGGCACAATGGAAGGTAGCAATAATTAAATGGATAAGCTCACGCAGATTTTTGAAATGCAGGAAGAATTAAACGCCCGTATCGGAGTTAATCTGAAAGGGATCGACGAGAAGGAGCAGACTAAGTGGGTCTTGAACTACACTCGAGCGATGCAGCAGGAGATGGCTGAGTTGACGGATTCGGTTCCTTGGAAGTGGTGGGCTAAGTATCAGGAATTTGACAAGCAGAATGCACGAGTCGAGGTAATCGACTTGTTTCATTTTCTCGTGTCGCTAGCGCAGACGCTTGGGATGACGGCTGACGATGTTTTCGATGCGTATGTAGCGAAAAACAAGGTAAATCATCAACGTCAGGATTCCGGCTACACGGAAAAAGACGAGGCGGATTCCCGCCATATTTAGGTTTCTCGCTGGCCTAGATTTTTTGGCTTCTATGAATCGCTACTTCAGCTGGGCTCGGTACTCGAAAGTGGTCGTGCGCTTTGCTATTTTTGGTTGGGCGTTCGGTACTGTGGGCATCGCTTTAGGGCAGGAAAATGCGATACCTTTAGTTCATGAAGGCCAGGATTTACTGGCTAAGCGAAACGAGGTTTTTTGGAAGGGCGAAAGTGCCCGGCGCGCGTTGCAGTCGGGTTTGTACGAGTTGGCGGAACGCTATTCTCAAGAGGCCTGGGATCGAGTGGATGGCGATGACGTAGAGCAGAGGGGGAAGCTGCGTTTATTGCAGGTCGATGCTTTGCTAGGCCGAGGTCTATACGAGGAAGCGCAATCGTTGCTTACCGATTTGAAAGCGGAGGCAGGTTTGATTCAGTCGAAGTTCTTGCGGGAAGCGGTTTTGGCTTTAGTGGAGGAGGACGAGGTGGGCACTGCTGGAATTTTAGAGATCGTTGATGCCTCGGGCTTCGATTTCGGAGAGCGGGCATGGCATTCGTTGATTCGAGGTTGGCTGGATCTGCGATCGGGGGATCTGGAAGGGGCGGATATTGAATTTTCGGAGGCGAAGCGATTCGCAGATGGACAGTCGCCCGCATTGGCGGCGCAGATCGCTTATCTCGTGTTTCGTTATCAATTGGAGTCGGAAGAGGCTTCCATTTCGATCGGGGACTTGAGGTTGAATTACGAGGCGAGTCGGGGATTGGAAACGGGATTTCGTTATGGCCAACTTTTGGCGGTGGCTTTGTTTGACGAGGGTCGTAGCGATGAAGCGATTGAGGTAGTGAACGAGGCGATTGGAGAGTTACCGGACGTTTATGAGAACCTTCGTGATCAATTCTTGCTCCTGCAATTGCTCCTTTCGGGTGCGGATTCGGATTTGGGACAAAGCGCTGCGAGCGAGTTGGCGGTTGATGGGGAGAGTCTTGCACTTCAGAGGATTGCGCTGCAGCATTTGATTTCAGAAAGCTTAGGCGATGAAGGAAGACTGGGCGAAGCGTTGGTGGAAACCTTGGATTCGATTGTGGATGGGACGACGACGCATCCTTTGGCGGCGGAGGCTTTATATTATAGAAGCGTAAGGCATTTTCAGCTGAGGGAGTATTCTGAGATGGAAGACGATGCGTATCGTTTAATGGATACATTTCCGGACTCTGCTTATCGGCGAGGATCTTTGACGTTGCTGGCATCTGCTTCGTGGGAACGAGAGAGATTTCGAACAGCGGCGAGTTTCCTTTCTCAAGCGGGATCGGAATTTGCGGAGAGTCTAGATGGGGAGGCTTTGAGCGTTTTGATTGCGGATTGCTATTTTCGAGCGGGAAATCGAGGGCAGGGCAACGCGGAGGATTTTACGAGTGCAGCCGAAGCTTACGAGATAGCCTTGAGCGAATCGACGGAAAAAGAGATGGCGAGCCAAGTATACTTTCAGTTGATCCTGTCGCATCTTAAGGCAGGGGCTACCGAGGAGGCTAAGATTGTCTTAGACGATCCGGTTCTTCGGGCGAAGTCGGATCCGTTGAAGGTTTGGCGTGGGGAATGGATGTTGATCAAGCAAATGCGTCAGGATGGACAATCGAATGAGGCTCATGAGCGGATCAGTCGTTATGTGAACATGGAGGAAATGAATTCTGGGTTGAGGCTGCGTATGCTTTGGCTCGGTTCGAAACTAGCATACGAGTCTGGATTGCACGGGGAGACGAAGGTTTGGGTAGAGGACATGAACGACGTCCTGGATGAGATCGATTTTGGCGATGACGTTTTCGAGAATCAGGTAAGGTCGGACGGGATGCTCACACTTGCGGAGTCGTTTTTAGAGTTGGGGGAGGAAGAGGCTGGATTAGTCCTATTAACGCGACTTCGGGAGGATTTCGAGGGATCGGAATCCGCAGAACGATCTTACATCGTTCAAGCTCGGTATCTCTCGGATCAGGACCTGTTGGTTGAAGCAGGGCAGTTATTTACCTATTTGTTCGATAACTTCCCAAGTAGCAAGTATGCTCCTTTGGCTTTGTTCGAAACGGCACTCAATGCGGAGACGCGTGGCTTGGACGAGTACTTGACGCAGGCGATGGAATTACTTGATCGAATTGCAAGCGACTATCCCGATTCCGATCTCGTTTATTACGCCCGGTTGAAGCAAGGAGACCTTCTCCGGAAACTGAACCGTTATGGTACAGCGGCGATCGTGTACGAGCAACTTGAGGATACTTTCGAGGATCGTCCGGATCGCTATTTGGCTCAGATTTCGTTGGCGGATACTTTGATCGCACAGGCGAGCGAGGATCCGAGCAAGTTCGAAGCGGGGATTTCTCGACTTGAGCTATTATTGGATTTACCGGACGTCCCAATAGGGCTTCGGGTGGAGGCGGGCTATAAGCGAGGCAATGCGTGGGAAAACAAAGGGGAGCATCTAAAGGCGAAGTCGGCTTATTGGGATCTTTACGATTTGTTCGTCGGCGAGGAAAATCGGGTACAGCTGCTAGGGAAAAAAGGACAGTATTGGCTTTCGCGGGCTATGTTCGAATTGGCTGAAATATTTGAAGACCAAAGCGAGTTGGACAAAGCCATCGAGCTTTATGAAGAGATAGAGGCGCTCGGGTTGATTGGCGGAGCTATCGCTCGAGCCCGGGTAGATCAATTGAAACGTCAAACGCCGCTCGTCGAAGGGCAATAAGTTTTAAATATGAATTTTGCATCCATAGATTCGATACACGTCGAGCTGTTCGATAAATTCCAGCAGGGCGGTGTGGTGATGTGGCCAATGTTTTTGATGAGTATCGCGGCTTTGGCAGCGTTTGTGGAGCGAGTGCTTTTTCTCCATCGGAATCAAATTCATTCGAGGAAGTTTTTGGCGGGAATCGAGAATTCGCTTAGCAAGGGGCGTTTGGTCGAGGCGTTGACGGTCTGTCAGGATACTCCCGGTCCGGCTGCGGCTATGGTTAAGGCGGGTCTTATGGCATTTCGAAAGACCGATGATGAAATTCGTGAAGCGGTACGTGAAGCGGCAGTTGTGGAACTGGGGCCGATCAAGCGTAGAATTGGGGTTTTGGCGGCGATTGCCCATGCGGCGCCTTTGTTTGGCTTGTTGGGAACGGCAATTGGGTTGATTGATGCTTTTTCTCAATACGAGGAGCAGGGCGTGTATTTGAATGCCGGCTTTTTAGCTACGGGGATGTGGCAGGCTTTGATTTCCACCGCGACTGGATTGGCTCTGAGCGCGGTGTGTGTATTGGGGCATCACTTCTTGGTTGGTCGCGTGCGTTCGATGACCCATGAGATGGAATGGCTGGGGCAAGAGTTGATTGTTTCGTTCGTTAAGATCAAGGCAGACGCGAATTTGACCGTTCAAGAGGAAAAGGAGGAAGATGAAGCTGCTGGCTCTGAATCTGAAGAGTGAGGTTCCGAAGACCGCCTCGGTGAGCTTTTGGCCATTCGTGGATATCTGTGCGATCGGCTTGTTTGCGATGCTTTTTGGTTCGAATTACGTTGTCGCTCCGGGAATTCGTATTGATCTGCCGCGATCGAATCACGTTCAAACGATTGTCTCGGATCGCTTGCACGTGATGTCGGTGGATGAAATCGGTGGCGTAGAGCAGATAATATTCGAAGATCGAATTTTGAATTTAGAAAGTTTGAGTCGGATGCTGGAGTTGCGGGGGGAGGTGCGGGAGAATGTGACTTTGTTGGTGCGGTTGGACGCGGCAGTCTCAGCCCAGACCTTCACGTCGATTTTCGAGATCGCGGAAGCTGCGGGGTACGATACGATTCAATGGGCGACAGAAAATCGTTTGATCGAGGCTAGTCCATTGGGGGATTCGAAGGGTTGATGCAGCGATCGACTTCTAGATGGATCGTAGGCGTATCGGCTGGAGGCATCGTTCACATCGGAGTTTTTTGGATGGTAGCATTGGTTTCCGATTCAGACGAAGCTAACCGAAAACGACAGTCGAAAGGAGCGAGCTTGCAATATATAGGGTCGGACACGGAGGAGCTCTCGCAGGTGATGAAGGAGCAAATTATGCTTTTCGACCCGAAGCCGTTGATGAAGCCTACTCATTGGAATTGGGCGAATTTCGAAAGAATTGAGGATTATTCGAATGCGGATTCGACGCCATTTCCAGATTATGCACCGTTATTTTCGTCGGATAGCGGGAATTTCGTCGAGTCTTTTGGCAATTCGTGGGGTAGAGCAGGGGTGCCGCGTGAAAATCAGTTGGCGTTCCCTTATGTTGCTACTCGACAGTTTGGACGAGAGGAATCGATTCGTAGCCGGTCTGGGCTAGAAGGATTGGGAGTCGAAATTGTCGAGGTGGGGACTGGGCGGTCGGTGGTTTCGAAAGCTACATCTGTTAGTGTAGGGCGCTCCGTTTTGGAAGTTGAAGAGGCGTGGGAATCAGTTGAATTCCTCGTCCAGGTCGTGGATTCCTTTCAGGTCGGCACGCCGTCTACCGTCCAATCGAGCCGGTTTCCTGAAATTGACAGGAAGTTGAGCGAATTAATGACAAAGGAACTGTTGCCTAAGGGCTTGTTGCTCAACGGCTCGTACTTAGTCCGGATTTCCCGATGAACCCCTTTAGGTTTTTTATTGAAATTTCAGTTGACGGGCATTTTTCGGTTATGCATCTTCTTGCTTCTTTTTTCGACACACACCACTTGAAAACGCCCTTGTAGCTCAGTTGGTAGAGCACATCCTTGGTAAGGATGAGGTCGGCGGTTCGAGTCCGCTCGAGGGCTCCATTCGGGCGAGGGTTTTTTAATGGGAGTGTTGAGAGGGAAACAATTTTAATAATCATAAATAACGAACAAGCAAAATGGCTAAAGGAACCTTCGAAAGAACTAAACCACACGTTAACGTCGGAACAATCGGACACGTTGACCATGGTAAAACTACGTTGACGACGTCGATCTTGGCTGTTCAAGCAGGCAAGGGACTCGCAGAAGCTAAGGCATACTCCGATATCGCAAAGGGTGGTACGGTACGTGACGAAACAAAGGTTGTAACGATCTCTGTGGCTCACGTTGAGTACGAGTCTGACAAGCGTCACTATGCTCACGTAGACTGTCCTGGTCACGCCGACTTCGTTAAAAACATGATCACCGGCGCGGCTCAAATGGACGGCGCTATTTTGGTGGTTAGTGCGGCTGATGGACCAATGCCTCAGACTCGCGAGCACATCTTGCTTGCTCGTCAGGTTGGCGTGCCGAGCATCGTGGTATTCCTTAACAAGTGTGACCTAATCGACGACGAGGAACTTCTCGAGTTGGTAGAAATGGAAGTGCGCGAGTTGCTTGATAAGTATGATTTTCCAGGCGACGACACCACGATTATCCGTGGATCCGCTATGGCGGCTCTTGAAGGTACGGACGAGGGCAAAGCCAATATCCAAGCCCTTATGGATGCTATCGATTCGGACGTAGTGGAGCCAGAACGCGAAATCGACAAGCCATTCTTGATGTCTGTTGAAGACGTATTCTCGATCACTGGTCGCGGTACGGTCGCAACGGGTCGTATCGAGCGCGGTATTATTAAAGTTGGTTCCGAAATCGAAATCGTCGGTCTTAAGGATACTCAAGTATCGACTGTAACTGGCGTCGAAATGTTCCGTAAGATGCTTGATCAAGGTCAAGCTGGCGACAATGTTGGTATTCTGCTTCGCGGCGTAGATAAGGAAGCGATCGAGCGTGGCCAAGTATTGGCGGCTCCTGGTACGATCACTCCTCATAAGAAGGGTAAAGCTGAAATCTACGTTCTTTCTAAGGATGAAGGTGGACGTCACACGCCTTTCTTCAATGGCTATCGTCCTCAGTTCTACTTCCGTACGACAGACGTAACGGGTGTTTGCGAACTTCCTGAAGGTGTTGAAATGGTTATGCCAGGCGATAACATTTCGATCGTAGTCTCTTTGACTAAGCCGATTGCTATGGAAAAGGGTCAACGCTTCGCAATCCGCGAAGGCGGACGCACAATCGGAGCTGGACGTATCACCGAAGTCGTCGAGTAAGCAATCCGCATACAGTTTGTTTTTCTTGCCGAAACCCGCAAAATCGGGTTTCGGCAATTCTGTTTTTTTAAATTAAGGTATAGGGCAGTAGCTCAATTGGTAGAGTAGTGGTCTCCAAAACCATTGGTTGGGGGTTCGACTCCCTCCTGCCCTGCCATTCTTATAATAAACTCGTTTAATGAAAAATCCTTTCCGCAGCATCCGAATCTTCGCAGGCGAAACCATGGGCGAATTGAAAAAGGCGTCTTGGCCAACTCGCACTGAGTTGCGCGATTCCACCATAGTGGTGCTCGTATCGATAGCCATTATGGGTGTCTTTATTGCTGTAGCGGATTTCTCTCTCGCTAATGTGGTGAACTTGTTCACCAGCTACATGCGCTAAGTTTGAAGCGATGACCGAAATAAGCGAAACAAGCGAAACAAGCGAAACCATCGACAGAACTCAGGGCGATTGGTACGTCATTCAAACTCTTTCTAATCAGGAAGGGAAAGTGAAGCGGTACCTGGATAAGTTCATCGTCGAAGAGGAGATGGAAGACACTGTGTTCGAAGTCCTCGTTCCGACGGAAACGGTTGTTGAAGTAAAGAATGGCAAGAAGACGCAAATTACTCGGAAGTTCTATCCAGGATATGCGTTTGTCCGTATGCACCTTTACGGGGAAGACGGAAAGCTTTTGAACAAGCCGTGGTATTTCGTTCGCGAAACCGCTGGCGTTATCAATTTTGTGGGCGGTAATAGGCCCGCTGCTCTTAAGAAGTCGGAAATAGACACGGTTCTCAGCCAAATCGAAGCGGCTTCGGGTAAAGAAACCCCGAAGATTCAATACGAAGTCGGCGAAGAAGTGAAGATAACCGATGGACCTTTTCTCAATCTCAATGGTCGGATCGACGAACTCGATCCCGACAAAGGCAAGCTCAAGGTTTCCGTATCCATTTTTGGCCGTTTTACGCCAGTGGAATTAGAATATTGGCAAGTCGAACGCATAACTAGCTAGAACATCAGATGGCAAAGAAACTAACCGGAACGATTCGTCTTCAGCTTCCCGCTGGCGGCGCAAACCCAGCTCCTCCAGTAGGACCAGCGCTTGGCGCGGCAGGGGTCAATATTATGGCCTTTTGCAAGGAGTACAATGCGAAGACCAAGGATCAGGCAGGGACTATTCTTCCTGTCGTTATCTCTGTCTACCAAGACAGATCATTCAGTTTTATCCTGAAGTCCCCTCCAGCGGCAGTTCTTCTTAAGAAGGCAGCTGGCTTGGCGAAGGGATCGGGCGTGCCGAACCGCGACAAGGTTGGCACCGTTACCAAGAAGCAGATTCTCGAAATCGTCGAGACGAAGAAGGCGGACCTCAATGCGTCCGATCCGGAAATGGCTTCTCGCATTATCGCGGGTACGGCTCGCTCGATGGGCATCGACGTCGTCGATTAAAATAACTCTCTCATAATAGATCACCCATAACGCAGGAGCCGCAAGGCGTTCGCACTGCAAGGAGTATTACATGGCTAAACTGACTAAACGTTTTCGCGCTGCTCAAGAAGCAGCCGATTTGATTAAAGAGTATACGGTTGCAGAGGCTGTCGATGCTCTCGCGAAATTGCCGAAGGCTAATTTCGATGAGACTGTCGAATTGTCGATGAAACTGTTAGTAGACCCCCGCAAGGGCGACGAGATGGTTCGTGGTACCGTAATGCTGCCTCACGGCAGCGGAAAGACCGTTCGCGTTCTCGCATTCACTACGGATGTCGATGCGGCTATCGCTGCCGGCGCTACAACTGCGGGTCTTGGAGATGTTATCGAAAAGATTCAAGGTGGTTGGCTCGATTTCGATGTCGCGGTTGCGACTCCGGATGCGATGAAGGAAGTGCGTAAGATCGCTCGCGTTCTTGGTCCAAAGGGAATGATGCCTAACCCGAAGGCGGGTACGGTTTCTCCAAATATCGAGAAAGCAATCAAGGAAGTGATGGCAGGTCGCGTAGAGTACAAGCTCGATAAGAGCGCAACTCTCGGGGTCGGAGTAGGCAAGCGTTCCTTCTCGATTGATCAAGTCGTCGAGAACTTGAATACGATAATCGATGCTGTCGGGAAAGCTCGTCCAGTGGGTTTCAAGGGGCGTTATATTCACAGTGCAACCATTTCGGCAACGATGACTCCCGGCCTCAAGCTTGCCGGATCCGAGTTCTCGAAGTTCTAACCTTTAAATTTGGAACATTAGATAAATGAGACCGGAAAAACAATTTCTAGTAGACGAGATTAACAATCATCTCGAAAAGTCGGACTACCTGTTCTTGGCGGATTACGAACGTGCAAACGTTGTCGATATCGCAGAACTGCGTGGCCAGCTCGTAAAGGAGGATGCTGAATTTCACGTCATTAAGAACAACATCCTTAAAGTAGCCGCAAAGGGACGCGGACTTCCTGCTTTGGATGATCAACTAACGGGGCAGAACGCGATCATCATCGGTGGCGGAAACCCCTCTGGAGTCGCTAAGATTCTGACGAAGTATTTCGACAAGGCTGAGAAATTCGAGGTTAAGGTAGGCATGCTTAGTAGCAAACGACTTGAGCAAACTGAAGTTCAAGCGTTGGCCAAATTGCCTTCGTTGGATGCTTTGCGGGCTCAGTTGCTTGGATTGCTAAGCAAGCCCGCTCAACAGATGGTATTCGTCATCAACGCGGTTCCTCAGAACATACTCAATGTCCTTCAGGCAAAAGCCGACGCGAAGGACGACAACTAGTTTTATCTATTTAGAGGGCCAATGTGCCTTCGTTTTACCAATAAAGAAAACCAAAGATACAGGCTAGGGCCGATAAACAGCCTTAAATGAGGGAAACCGAACTAGCCGATCATAAAGACAATGGCAGACATCACAAAAGAAGACGTAATCGAATGGCTCAGCAATCAAACCGTGCTCGATATAGCAGGATTGGTTAAAGACTTGGAAGATAAGTGGGGCGTAAGCGCTGCTGCTCCTGTAGCCGTTGCCGCAGCTTCCGCTGGCGCAGTAGCTGAAGCAGTTGAAGAGAAGACTGAATTCGACGTAATCCTCGTCGAAGCAGGCGCTAAGAAGATCAATGTGATCAAGGAAGTGCGTGCGATTACCGGTCTTGGTCTTAAGGACGCAAAAGATCTCGTTGAAGGAGCTCCAAAGGCCGTCAAGGAAGCTGCTTCCAAGGACGAAGCTGCGGAAATCAAGACCAAGCTCGAAGCAGTTGGCGCAAAGGTTGAACTTAAATAGCATTGCTCAGTACTGTTTCTAACAGCTTTTTATATCAAGACAGGCGCGTTATCGCGCGCCTGTCTTTGCTGTCTCTAAATACCGGCCGCTGATTCTCTTTCGAGCGACCGTTTTCGAATTTTTATTTCGCACCTAATTACTCAATTCAAGTAAGGAACTTTCATGGCCGACCGCATCAATTTCGGAAAACTTAAGGACACTATCAGTCCTCCCAATCTGATTGAAATTCAGATCAATTCCTACCTGGATTTTCTGCAGAAGGACACACCGATTCTCGAACGCAAGAAAGATGGAATCGAAGCAGTCTTCAGCGAAGTCTTTCCGATCGAAAGCTACGATGGCCGCCTCGTGCTTGAGTTCGTCTCCTATACGATCGGAGATCCCAAGGCGACCGAGATCGAGTGTATTCGCGAGGGTATCACATACGCGGTACCGCTTTACGTGAAGCTCCGTCTTCGCGAGGAAGACAATCTTAAGGACGAAGAGATTTACATGGGCGAAATGCCTATGGTGACGAGCCGCGGTTCGTTCATCATTAACGGCGCCGAGCGCGTCGTCGTCAGCCAGTTGCACCGTTCTCCTGGTATTTGCTACGAAGTTACGCCGCATACGAATGGCAAGCTTCTCCATTCTTTCCGCATCATTCCCGATCGCGGTACTTGGCTTGAAGTCCAGTTCGATAATAACGATCTGCTATACGTTTATCTCGATCGTCGCCGCCGTCGTCGTAAGTTCCTTATCACGACGCTCCTGCGAGCAACTGGATATTCTTCGGATATCGATATCCTAAACCTTTTTTACACTATCGAAGAGATGCCGCTTGCGGATGCGTTGGCGAAGGAAAACGTCAGTCAGTACGTATTGGTCGAGGATGCTGTTGACGCCGAAAAGGGCGTCATCATTGCTCGCGCTTTCGAGCCTTTGACAAAGGCGATCGTTCGCCAATTCGAAGAGCATGGTATTCCTGCGCTCAAGATTATCGACACTTCGTCGGATGAAGGAGCGATTGTTCGTGCCCTTAAGAAGGATTCGACTCAAAACGAAGAAGAAGCGCTTAAGGAGATTTATAAGAGATTGCGTCCTGGCGAACCGCCTACGACTGCGAATGCCAAGGCATTGCTCAAGCGTTTGTTCTTTGATCCAAAGCGTTATGATTTGGGACGGGTTGGTCGCTACAAGCTGAATCAGAAGCTCGAAATGGATGTCGACGTCGAGCACCGGACTTTGGAAGGCTCTGATATTGTTCAAGCTACGAAGTATTTGATTCAGCTCAGAGGCGGCGAAGGCTACCTTGACGATATCGATCACTTGGGCAGCCGTCGTGTTCGTACAGTTGGCGAACTTCTTGCTAACCAGTGCCGACTTGGACTCTCTCGTACGGAGCGTCTGGTTCGCGAGCGTATGACGCTTTACGATCAAAGCGTTGATTCGATTACTCCTCAGAAATTGATCAATCCGAAGGCTTTGACGACTGTAATCCGCGATTTCTTCGCCCGTAGTCAGCTATCGCAGTTCATGGACCAAATTAATCCACTGGCGGAATTGACTCACAAGCGTCGTCTTTCTGCTCTGGGGCCTGGCGGTTTGAATCGCGAACGTGCCGGTTTCGAAGTGCGCGACGTGCATCCTACTCATTACGGACGTATTTGCCCGATTGAGACTCCTGAAGGTCCGAATATTGGTCTGATTAATTCGCTTTCGACCTTCTCTCGCGTCAACGAGTTCGGTTTCATTGAAACTCCTTACCGCGTTGTTGTGAAAGGCAAAGTTACAGAGGAAATCCGCTATCTCAATGCCGATCAAGAAGAAGGAAAGATCATTGCTCAGGCGAACAGTGAAATGGATGACGATGACGTATTCGTCGGCAAGGTTACTGTGCGTCAAAGCGGCGAGTTTCTCGAAGTGGAGAAGGAACAAGTCAATTTTATGGACGTTTCGCCAAAGCAACTTGTTTCCGTTGCTGCTGGTTTGATTCCTTTTTTGGAGCACGATGATGCTAACCGGGCGTTGATGGGCTCGAACATGCAACGTCAGGGCGTGCCCCTCTTGCAGGCGGATTCTCCTTTCGTTGGAACGGGTATTGAAGAGCGGGTCGCTCGTGATTCGAAGACGGTTTGCGTCACTGATCACGATGGTATTGTCGCTTCCGTTGATGCGAATCGAATTGTAGTTACCGATGATGGAGAATTGCCGGAGCATTTCTTATCCAAGCCCATTTCGGATCATTCGAATGGCGTGCATGTTATCGAGTTGCGCAAATTCATGCGTTCGAATGCAGGCACCTGTTTTAATCAAAAACCAATCGTTGCGAAAGGGCAGCCAGTTAAGGCAACTGATATTGTTGCGGATGGTCCTTGTACGCAGTTGGGCGAATTGGCTTTGGGGCGTAATATCCTGGTAGCGTTCATGCCTTGGAATGGTTATAATTTCGAGGATGCTATTCTTATTTCCGAAAAGGTTCTCAAGGATGATATCTACACGTCGATCCACGTGGCCGAGTTTGAAGTAACTGCTCGCGACACTAAGCTCGGGCCGGAAGAAATCACTCGCGACATCCCGAATGTCGGAGAGGAAGCACTTCGCAATTTGAATCACGATGGCGTTATTCGTATTGGCGCGGAAGTTCATCCGGGAGATATCCTTGTCGGAAAGATCACGCCGAAGAGTGAAACGGAATTGGCCCCGGAAGAAAAGCTGCTTCGCGCTATTTTCGGCGAGAAGGCTGCGGATGTTAAGGACAGCTCTTTAGTCGTCCCATCGGGCGTCGAAGGCATTATTATGGATGTCAAAGTTTCGAGCCGTATCGATTACGAGCGCGAGCGTTTGAGTCCTTCGGATCGTCGCCGTCAGGTGAAGCAGATCAACGAGGAATACAAGACGCAGATGGACAAGCTTCGCGAAGGTTTGACCGAAGCGCTCTCTAATATCCTTCTTGGTGAAAAGATTCCATTGGATGTGGTTAATGGCCAAAACGGCGAAATCATTATCCCAGCGAATCGCAAGATCACCAAGACGCTGTTGCGTAAGCTAGCGGCGGTTTCCAAGCACGTTGAAATCGACCCGTCACCGGTTCGTATCAAGATTATGGAGATCATCAGTTCTTACCAAGGTAAGTTCGATGAGCTTGAATCGGATCGCGAACGCAAAACGGCGAATATCGAAACTGGCGATGATGCGGCACAAGGCGTTATTAAGCAGGTTAAGGTTTACATCGCGACTAAGGAAAAACTCAAGGTCGGTGATAAGATGGCGGGACGTCACGGTAATAAGGGTGTCATCGCTAAGATCGTTCCTGAAGAGGATATGCCGTACATGCCGGATGGCACGCCGATTCAAATCTGTTTGAATCCACTTGGCGTACCTTCTCGTATGAACGTGGGCCAGGTATTGGAAACCCATATGGGTTGGGCGTGTAAAGTTCTCGGAATGAAGGTTTCGACTCCTGTCTTCGATGGTATTCCGGAAAAAACCGTACGTCAGCATTTGGCGGACGCGGGATTGCCGACGACTGGGAAGAGCGTGCTCTATGACGGTCGTAGCGGTGAAAAACTAGACCAGGAAGTGGTTGTCGGGTGGGTATATATGATGAAATTGAATCACTTGGTTTCTCATAAGATCCATGCTCGTGCCGTTGGTCCTTATTCTTTGGTTACGCAACAGCCATTGGGTGGTAAAGCCCAGTACGGTGGACAGCGTTTCGGAGAAATGGAGGTCTGGGCTCTCGAAGCTTACGGCGCCGCTTACACGCTCCAGGAATTGCTCACCGTTAAGTCGGATGACGTTCAGGGTCGTACGAAAATCTACGAATCGCTCGTAAAGGGTGACTCTACTTTGCAAGCCGGTACTCCAGAATCATTCAACGTATTGATCAAAGAAATCCAATCTCTCGGCCTCGATATCCGTCTTGGTCGTCAGTCAGAGTTGGGTTATAAATAATCGTCAATCAACTAGGATCAAAAAATGTCTACCCAAGAAGCTCAAGATACACTCGGCGTCGAACGCGAATCGAATTTCGATTGCGTAACGATTAACGTCGCTTCTCCGGAAACGATTCGCTCCTGGTCTCGTGGAGAGGTCAAGAATCCGGAAACGATTAACTATCGTACATTCAAGCCGGAGCCAGGCGGTCTATTCTGCCAGCGCATCTTCGGACCTGTTCGCGATTACGAATGCGCTTGTGGAAAGTATAAGCGAATCAAGTACAAAGGCGTAATTTGCGATCGTTGTGGCGTTGAAGTTACGGTTTCTCGCGTACGTCGTTCACGGATGGGCCATATCGAGTTGGCGGTTCCCGTTACTCATATTTGGTTCCTGAAGAGCATGCCTTCTCGTCTCGGGCTTTTGCTCGATATGACAGCTCGCAGCTTGGAGCGCGTAATTTATTACGAAGCCTTTATGGTGACCGATCCAGGTCGCACGCCTCTCGAGGAGAAGCAGTTGCTCACGGATCAGGAATACATCCAGGCAATGGAAGAGTATGGCGACGAATCTTTCGTTGCGAAGATGGGTGCGGAAGCGCTCCGGGACGTACTCTCTGTCATGGATATGCCATCGACTGTTCTTGAACTTCAAGAAGCGATGCGCAGCACCAAGTCCAAGCAGATAAAGAAGAAATTGGCGAAGCGTTTGAAGGTTATTCAAGGTTTCATCAAGTCGGGTTCTCGCCCTGAATGGATGGTGCAGGAAGTGCTTCCAGTCGTTCCACCAGACTTGCGTCCGCTTGTACCATTGGAAGGCGGCCGTTTCGCGACTTCCGATCTGAATGACTTGTATCGTAGGGTGATCAACCGGAACAATCGCCTCAAGAATTTGATGCAGTTGAAGACGCCGGACGTTATTATTCATAACGAAAAGCGCATGCTGCAAGAAGCGGTTGATGCGTTGTTCGACAATGGCCGTCATGGTCGTCCGGTTACGGGCGCTGGGAACCGCCCTTTGAAGTCTTTGAGCGACATGCTCAAGGGTAAGCAAGGTCGCTTCCGTCAGAATCTTCTCGGTAAGCGTGTCGACTATTCAGGTCGTTCGGTTATCGTTATCGGACCTGAGTTGCGTTTGCATCAGTGTGGTTTGCCGAAGAAGATGGCTTTGGTTCTTTTCGAGCCATTCATCATTCGTCGTTTGAAGGAACTTGGTTTTGTTCACACGGTTCGTGGCGCTCGTCGCATGATCGAGAAAAAGTCTCCAGAAGTTTGGGACATCCTCGAAGAAGTGACAAAGGGCCATCCGGTTCTTTTGAATCGCGCTCCCACACTTCACAGATTGTCGATCCAGGCATTCGAACCTGTGCTTATTGAAGGTGAAGCGATTCGCGTTCACCCGTTGGTTTGTACTGCTTACAATGCTGACTTCGATGGTGACCAAATGGCTGTGCACGTTCCGCTTTCGCTTGAAGCGACACTGGAGTGCAAGACATTGATGATGGCGTCGGGCAATATTTTCTCGCCATCAAGTGGTAAGCCGATTTTGACGCCGTCTCAGGATGTTATTCTTGGATCTTACTATCTGACTCTCGAGCCAGAGCCATTGGTGGAAGGCGTTCGTGTTCCTCTAGCGGTTACGCAAAACGAAGCTCTCTTCGCTCAGATGGACGGTGCCAAGGAAACTCACGATTGGATTCGTATTCCAAATCCTGATTACGGATGTGAAACCGTTTTCGGCAACAGCACCCACAAGACGATCACTACAACGATTGGGCGCATTCGTTTTAGCCAGATTTGGCCGGAGGCTTTGGGGTTTTTGAATTTCCAAATAGACAAGAGCGAGCTCGGTAATGTGATCAACAACACTTATAAAGTGTCTGGTCCGGAAGAAACCGTTCTATCGCTCGATCGATTGAAGAAACTCGGTTTCGACGTGGCGACGATGGCGGGCGTTTCGATCGGTATCGATGATATGATTATCCCGGAGAGTAAGACTCAGATCGTTGCGAATGCTTTTGGCAAGATCGACGAAGTTGAGGGGCAATATCGTAAGGGTATTATTACTACTGGCGAGCGCTATAATAAGATCATCGATATTTGGACGGTTGCTACCGACGAAATAAAGAAGGCAGTTTTTCATGAACTGAAGAGCAATGGAGGGAAAGGTGGCGTTAATCCAGTATTCGTGATGATGGATTCCGGAGCGCGTGGTAATCCTAACCAGGTCCGTCAACTTTGCGGAACCCGTGGTTTGATGGCCAAGCCTTCCGGTGAAATTATCGAACGTCCGATTCTTTCATCTTTCCGTGAAGGCCTTACGGTTCTCGAATACTTTATTTCCACCCACGGCGCTCGTAAGGGTCTTGCGGATACCGCTCTTAAAACAGCGGATGCTGGTTACCTGACTCGTAAGCTTTGCGATGTTGCGATGGATGTAATTATTACAGAGCCAGATTGTGGAACTCGCGATGGTATCTGGAAACGCGCTATTTTCGAAGGTGACGACCAGATTGTCAGTCTTCGCGAACGCGTCGAAGGTCGTTGCTCTTGCGACGACGTATTCAATCCATCTGATCTTGACGAGACGATCGTTACATCGGGTGAATTAATTACAGAGCAATCGGCTCAACGGCTTGAGGATTGTGGAGTAGAGCGTCTTAAGGTTATGTCTCCACTCACGTCGACCTCTGGTTATGGCGTTGACGCGAAGTCTTACGGAATCAATCCGGCGAGTAACGACGTTGCGAAGCTCGGTGATTCGGTCGGCATTATTGCGGCTCAGTCTATCGGAGAGCCGGGTACGCAGTTGACGATGCGTACCTTCCATATTGGCGGTATCGCGAGCTCGGTTGTTACGGATCCGCGGATTATCGTCCGTAATAGCGGACGAGTTAAGTATCGCGGTTTGCGTTTGGTTCACATTGAAACGCCTGAAGGGCCTGTTTATATCGCTTTGAATAAAACGGGTGCGATCCAGGTTTTGGATAAGAATGACCGCGAGCTGGAAGCTTACGATATTGTTGTTGGTTCGGCTATTCGTATCTCGGATGGCGATACAATCGAAGCCGGCGCAGTTCTCGCAAGTTGGGATCCATACAACATTCCCAATTTGTCGGAAAAGGCTGGTACGGTTCGTTTCCGTGATATGATTCGTGGAGTAACGATCAAAAAGGAGCTTGATGAAAGTTCCGGTCGTATTGCTACGGTGATCATCGAGCACAAGGAAGACTTGAATCCATCGGTGGAAGTTTGCGACGAAACGGGCAAGGTGCTCGCGGTTTACGGCATTCCAACTGGTGCTCAGGTGGCAGTAGCGGAAGGCGATGTAATTGCTCAAGGCGCTTTGCTCGCCAAAACGCCTCGTCAGGCTTCGAAAACTAAGGATATTACCGGTGGTCTACCGCGTGTTGCTGAGTTGTTTGAAGCCCGTCGTCCAAAAGAAGCCGCGGAAATGGCTCGTTTGGATGGTGTTGTTTCGTTTGGCGGAACGGTTCGCGCGAAGCGCAAATTGATTGTTTCTAACGAAGAAACTGGGACGGATGAAGAACACCTGATTCCTCACGTGAAGCAGATTATCGTTCAAGAAGGCGACGTGGTCCACAAAGGTCAGCACTTGACTGAAGGTTCTGCAGATCCTCATGAGATTCTCGATATTCTCGGTCCGAATCGTTTGTACGAATTTTTGATCAACGAAGTTCAGGAGGTTTACCGTCTACAAGGCGTTACGATTAATGATAAGCATATTGAGTTAATCATCCGTCAGATGCTTCGCAAGGTTCGGATCACCGATCCAGGCGACACGGAGTTCTTCTGGGGCGAGCAAGTTGAGCGCACGACATTCTTGCGTGAGAACAATCGCATCATTGAAGCTGGTGGTAAACCTGCTGAAGCAGAGCCAGTGCTTCTGGGAATTACGAAGGCATCGATTGAAACCGAAAGTTTCATCTCGGCGGCTTCTTTCCAAGAAACGACGCGCGTTCTGACCGATGCTTCGACCTTGAGCAAGATCGATAAACTGAAGGGCTTCAAGGAGAACGTAATCATGGGTCACTTGATCCCTGCCGGAACGGGTCTGCCTCAGTATCGCGATCTTCGTATCACGCTACCGTTCGGCAGCGAACTGGAAGAAGTTCCTTCGGAAGAAGTTGAGGAAGCTATTCCAAGTTCCGAGGTCATGTAATCGGGTCGGAGACGATTGTCTCTATTTCGAATTTCAAGCCGCGACTTCAGTCGCGGCTTTTTCGTGGAAACGTGCTTGGGGACGGTCCGTTTATTGGCAGGGGAAGAAGCAATCTTCGCTGGCGTGGCTGAGGATTCGTTCTTTGGCACTCTCGAACAGTTCCGTTTCGATCGGTTTATTGTAGGAAACCATTCCGTTTTGGAGTTCAAGGTTGCCCATGAAGAGAGGCTCCTCGGGGTGAAGGGATTCCATCTTTTTAAAAACGTTTTTTGGAGAACGGAAGCTGCCAAGCGTAATGGAATGAATGGCTTCCTCAGGAATTGAATCGAAAACATGATCGATGAAGTCCTGGTAGATTTTTACGCAGTTTTCGAAATGGATAAGCGGATCGAATCGCAGGCCTACCTTCCAGCCGGCTTCGGCTAGTTTCCTTAAGGCATTGATTCGAGCAGGTAGGGGCGGGGCTCGGTGTTCGACTGATTTGGCGATAGGCTCGGGATTGAGGCTGAATGCGGCTACGACGTTTGGGTGGGGCGTTCGACTGAGGAGCGGCTTTATGTTTACGCTCTTCGTTCGTAGTTCGAGCCAGGCGTTTGGCAAATTCTCGAAAACGGGAAGAAATGAGTCGGCGAAGCCAGTGACGCCATCCATTGCTAGGCTGTCGCAGTCGTAGCCGCTAAAAAAGAAATGCTGTTGGTCGGGTTGATTCTCAGCGGTTGCTCGAATGTCTGCTTGGAAATCCTCGAAGTTGACGAAGAGGATGTAGTTGGCCGATTGGTACATGCCTTGGAGAAAACAGTATCGGCAATCATACAGGCAGTTCAACATGTGAGAGAAATAGTAGTGACGATCTGCACCGAGACCGTATCCGGGAGGAGTTGGTAGAACACGGGTGCCGGGTTTTTCCGCTAGGATGAGGGCGGGATTTTGCTTTTGGATGCGGAAGTTCTGCCGGTTGGGGTTGAAGATCTCTCCGTATCGTTCGCAGTGGATGCGTTCCGCTTTGGGATAGTGCTCTATTAGGGTGAGGGTTCGCGGGTGTTCGCGGACCGCCGCTTCTATATAAATACGGTCGAACATTAGCAGATATTTCGGGCTGAAGAGTGGTCGATCGCAGATTGAAGTTGAGTAAGGAAGCGTTTTTTGTTTGAATTTGTACTTAATAGAAGGTCGGTTTTGTCTTTCTCGTTTTGCTTGAAAAGTGCGTCTAGTTGGGCGAGGCGTTTGTTTAGTTGGTGGGTTTCTGTCTCGGTGAAAGCGAACTGGGCATTGGCTCGTTCGGAAAACCTATTGAACCAATCGGATCCGGCTTTTCGCGGTCGCGATTGTCCGATGATCGTGCAAAGCGTTTCAATCGCCGGGATGTGGTTTTTGATCATGCGGGCAATAGCTTTTTTGTCGAAGTGAGGATCCGCGGGCTGAGCGGCGTTGTCCGAAACCACTTTGATGCAGTGGATGAATTCAGTGGAAGCGAATGCGAGGGCCGCTTTGTAGAAGCCGAACCCTTCCATATCGAATGCTTGTTCTGGTTGATAATCGGCCGAAGGTGCGCTGAGTGTCATGAGCTCGATTCCATTGAACGCTGATTTCCAAGGGAGTTGAGGGTACAGCGTGTCTCGGTAATTGTCCGATGAGATTCGATTGGCGATGAATGTCTCCCCGATTGGAGCATCTAAGTGGCCGCATATTCCCAGGTTTAGCCAAATTGCTTCGGTGTTTGGGTATCGGCAACCGAGAGCCGTAGTTGCGATTGCACTGTTGAGCGCTCCGACTCCGGTAATCGCTAGACGGGCGTTTTCTCCTTCGAAAAATTGAGCCCGACCGTGCCCGCCTGTGGGTTTCATACCGTAGTGGGCGATGATGCCGTGGGCTTCGCAGTGCAGTGCAATTGATAAATGTAACATATTCTTCGATAGATTGCGCTTTTACCTTGATGTCATTGGGACGGACGGACAAAACGCAAGGCTCTCAATTTATCGTAGCTGATAAAACATAGGATTTCCCCTCCGGGAATCCGCCCATTTACAAAGCGAATCAAGCCACAATGTGGAGGGGTCTGCTTTTTACTCGTTTTTAGGTAGAAAATACTTGCCGAGGAAACGGCTTCCAGTAAGTTCACGCTCTTTTCTCAAAAACACTCATCATGCCAACAATTAATCAACTCGTTAGAAAAGGCCGAAAGGTTGCCCGGACCAAGTCCAAGGCACCAGCTCTTGAGTCTAACCCATTTCGTCGTGGCGTTTGCGTTCAAGTGATGACACGGACGCCTAAAAAGCCGAATTCGGCTATTCGCAAAGTGGCTAAGGTTCGTTTGACGAACGGTATCGAAGTGATCGCTTACATCCCTGATGAAGGGCACAGCTTGCAGGAGCACAGTATCGTGTTGGTTCGTGGCGGTCGTGTGAAGGATCTTCCTGGTGTACGCTACCACATCGTTCGCGGAACTTTGGATGCGATGGGCGTAGATAAACGTCGCCGCAGTCGTTCGAAATATGGCGTTAAGCGTCCTAAGGCCTAAGCCAATAATTTAAAACCGATTTAGACAATGTCACGTCGTAGAAGAGCAGTTAAACGCCAAACTAAGCCAGATTCCCGTTACGGAAGCCCTTTGGTTGGTCACCTAGTGAATACCGTCATGCGTGATGGCAAGAAAACTTTGGCCGAGCGTATCGTTTATGCGGCGTTCGAGCGGGTGAGTGAAAAGCTCGAAAAGGGAGATCCGGTGGACTTGCTTCTCGGAGCTCTGGAAAACTCCCGACCACGTTTGGAAGTTAAGAGCCGTCGTGTCGGTGGCGCCACTTACCAAGTGCCTTTGGAGATTCCCTTCGAACGTCAGGAGTCGCTTGCGATGCGTTGGATGGTCAATGCAGCTGCAGCTCGTAAAGGCGTTCCAATGAAGGATGCCCTTGCTGGCGAAATTATCGACGCCTACAATAACACTGGCGGGGTCGTTAAGAAAAAGGAAGAAACTCACAAGATGGCGCAGTCTAACCGCGCATTTGCTCACTTACGTTGGTGATCGGTTATTGTCCTCCCTTGTTCTTTGTAAAATGGTTGAAGCTCCCGCAGATCTTTCCAATAAAAATGGCTCTGGACGTCCAGTGCCTATGGAATGGACGCGTAATATTGGTATTGCTGCGCATATCGATGCTGGGAAGACGACAACCACTGAGCGTATCTTATATTATACAGGAGTCGTTCACAAGGTAGGAGAAGTCCATGATGGAAACGCCGTCACGGATTTCATGGAGCAGGAGCGCGAGCGTGGCATAACGATCACCTCGGCGGCGATCTCTTGCCAATGGGAATGTAAAGCAGGTCCTTTTGCTGGCATCAACCAGCAGATAAACATCATCGACACTCCGGGCCACGTCGATTTTACTGCTGAAGTTGAACGCTCGTTGAGAGTGCTTGATGGAGCGGTAGCTGTATTTTGTGCCGTCGCAGGGGTTCAGCCTCAATCTGAAACGGTTTGGCGTCAGGCTGATAAGTACGATGTACCGCGCATTGCGTTCGTTAACAAGATGGATCGCGTAGGAGCGGACTTCTTGGGAGCGGTCGAAGACATTCGCGTAAAGTTGAGAGCAAATGCTCATCCGCTTTTCTTGAACATCGGTACGGAAGAGCATTTTTCCGGAATGATCGACTTGGTCCGCTTAAAGGCTTTCCAGTTCGACCAACAGGATAAAATGGGAATTAATGTCATCGAATGTGAGATTCCTGGCGACATGGCCCGCGAAGTCGCGGACTTGCGGGAATCATTGATCGAGGCAGTTGCCGATTATGATGACGTTGTCGCCGATAAGTATTTGAATGGCGAAGCGATCGACGAGTACGAACTCGTAATCGCGATTCGCAAGGCTACGCTATCTCTTAACTTTGTTGGCGTAATTCCTGGTTCGGCTTTTAAGAACAAAGGTGTGCAAAGCATGCTCGACGCGGTAGTGAACTACTTGCCGAGCCCACTTGATATGCCTCCGGTTGAAGGTCACGATAGCAAAGACAAAGTAGTCGTTATCGAACCAGACGACAGCGCGCCGACTGCAGCGCTAGCGTTCAAGCTTTGGAGCGACGCATATGTCGGTAAACTTATTTTTATCCGAGTCTACAGTGGCACGATTAAAAAAGGCGACATGCTTTATAATCCGCGCACCCGAAAAGCCGAGCGTGTAAGTCGTTTGCTGATTATGAAAGCGGATAGCCGTGATGACGTGGAATTCGCTCGCTCGGGCGATATTTGCGCTGTTGTCGGTTTGAAAAACGTTTGGACTGGCGACACATTCTCATCGAAGAATTTAGATGTAGCGCTTGAGCCACCACAATTTCCTGAGCCTGTAATTTCGATGTCAATCGAGCCGGCAACATCGGCGGATCAAGATAAGCTTTCTCTTGGTCTCGGACGCTTGTCCGAAGAAGATCCTACGTTCGTTGTTAAAACGGATGCAGAGACAGGGCAGACCATCATTTCCGGAATGGGCGAGCTTCACCTCGAGATTATCCGCGATCGTTTGGAGAGAGAATTCAAGGTTGTCGCGAGATCTGGTAAGCCACAGATCGCTTATCGCGAAACAATCGCCGCGTCTGCTGAGGCGGAAGGAAAATTCATTCGCCAGTCGGGTGGACGGGGGCAATTCGGACACGTGGTTATCAAGCTTGAACCGCAGGAAAGCGGCAAGGGAATCGAAATTGTCAACGATATCGTTGGCGGCGTTATTCCAAGAGAATTTATAAAGCCTACCGAAGATGGTATTCGCGAAGCGGCAAATAATGGTGTTGTTGCTGGATACCCAGTTGTAGACTGGAAAGCGACGCTCATAAGCGGATCTTTCCATGAAGTCGATTCGTCGGAAATGGCATTCAAGATGGCTGGAATCTTCGCTTTCAAAGAAGCAATGAAGAATGCCGATCCGAAATTGCTGGAACCAGTGATGAAGGTGGAAGTGACAACTCCGGTAGAGTACCAAGGAGACGTCATTGGAGATCTTAATCGTCGTCGCGGCCATATTCAGAATATGGATTCGAAAAACGAGCTCGCTTCGGTTAACTCTATCGTGCCTCTTGAAACGATGTTCGGTTATGCAACTGACGTTCGTTCCCTGAGTAAAGGTCGTGCGAGTTACTCGATGGAAACCTCTCATTTTGAACAAGTGCCGGCTAATGTGTTGGCAAGAATGACGGAAAATCTAAGCCGTTAGAATTCAATTAATCTTATATCCGAAATTTCATGACTGGACAAAAAATACGCATCAGACTTCAAGGGTTCGACTATCGAGTAATCGATCAATCGGCATCCGAGATTGTGGATACAGCTAAGCGCTCGGGTGCTCGTGTTTCCGGTCCCGTTCCGCTTCCAACGCGGATCGAAAAAGTGACCGTGAACAAGTCCCCTCACGTGGATAAGAAAGCCATGGAGCAATTCGAAATACGTACACACAAACGTTTGTTGGACATTGTTGAGCCAACAGCGCAAACCGTGGACGAGCTAAAGAAGCTCAATCTACCTTCAGGAGTAGATATCTCTATTAACGTATAATATAGGAATTTGCAGACACTTTCGCCGGAGTTCTTCCGGCGCTAACGTGGGTCTAATAAAACGGAGCACAAGCTCCACCTACCTCTTAGAATTATGAACTATACACTCTTAGGCAAGAAACTGGGTATGACCCAGATTTATGACGGCACCGTTCAGGTTTCCGTCACAGTCATCCAGGCTGGCCCATGTCCGGTACTTCAGGTCAAGACGACCGAGTCTGACGGCTACAACGCCATTCAGATCGGTTACGAGACTAAGAAGGAAAAACGGGCGAGCAAGGCAGAACGCAATCATGCGAAGAAGCATGGCGTAGCGACTCCTCGCGCTATTCGCGAAGTACGCTGTGATGCGTCCCCTGAATATGCTCCAGGCGATGTTCTGGATGTAACGAAATTCGAGGAAGGCCAGAAGATCGACATCATTGGCACCTCCAAGGGTCGTGGATTTCAAGGCGTTATGAAGCGCTTTAATGTAAAGGGCGGACCTGCTTCTCATGGTTCGATGTTCCATCGCCGTATCGGTTCGATCGGTCTTTGCCAATGGCCAGGACACGTATTCAAGAACCAAAAGATGCCGGGTCGTATGGGCGGCAAGCAACGCACGGTTCAGAATCTTCGAGTGATGAAGATCGATGCCGAAAAGAACCTTATCTTGGTTAAAGGCGGAATTCCTGGAGCCAATGGCGACACGATTCTCGTACGTAGCGCCATCAAGGGTAAATAAGCCTGAAAGGATCGAAAGACCATGAAATTGAAAGTATTTAGTAACGAGGGCGGCGAAAGCGGCGAAAGTGAATTCGACATTCCGGTGTTCGAAGACAGCAAAGGCGTACAAGCCGTAAAGGAAGTGATCGTAGCCCAAGCGGCGAACGGTCGTCAGGGCAGCGCCAATACGAAAACACGCGGCGAAGTTCGCGGTGGCGGCAAGAAGCCTTGGCGTCAAAAGGGTACCGGTCGCGCTCGCGCTGGTAGTTCGCGTTCCCCGATCTGGGTTGGCGGCGGTATCGTATTCGGCCCGAAGCCACGAGACTACTCTAAGAAGATTAACAAGAAGGTACGTCAACTTGCGTTCTGCCGAGCTTTGTTCGAAAGAGCGGAAGACGGATCGTTGTTGATTGTCGATTCATTGGATATAGCTCCGGCGAAAACTAGTGTAGCGAACAGTCTTATTAGAGGCATTGCTCCAGAAGGAAATCTTCTGATCGTCGATGCGTCATTCAGCGATACTTCAATGTTGGCGATTCGCAATTTACGAGGCGTCGTTTTGGAAGAAGCCGCGATCGTAAGCGTTACCGATTTGTGTGATTTCGCGAAAATTATCATTACCCGGAAGGGCATGGACGTTCTTGTTGAGCGTGCGAAAGGAGGCTCGAAATGATTCAAGCAGACAAAATTCTCAAATCGCTTCGTTTGACTGAAAAGTCTAACTTGCAGTCGTCGGAAGATGGTCAGTACACGTTCGACGTATTCAAGGACGCGAACAAGTTCGCGATCAAGGCTGCAGTGGAAAAGGTATTCGACGTAAACGTTACTCGCGTGAACGTCATTAATCAAAAGGGTAAGCCCACACGTAACCGTAAGACTGGTACAGCTAACTACAAGTCTGATTACAAGAAGGCAATCGTCACGCTCAAGCAGGGCGACACCATCGAAATCGTATAAGTTTGGAGACTTTAGAAAATGGCTATTATCAAATTTAACCCTACGACTCCGAGCTTGCGTTTCGCGGTACTCCAAAAAAGGGATATCACGCAAAAACGTCCGGAGAAGAGTCTGACGACTTCGTACAGCAAGTCTGCTGGTCGTAACTGTTACGGTCGCGTCACTTCGCGTCGCCGTGGTGGTGGACACAAACGTTTGCTTCGTATCGTCGATTTTAAACGTACCAAGTTCGACATTCCTGCGAAAGTTCAAGCGATCGAATACGATCCAGGCCGGACTGCGCACATCGCCTTGCTTGCATACGCCGACGGTGAAAAACGCTATATCATCGCTCCTGAAGGACTGAGTGTTGGCGACAAGGTGGAATCGTCCTTGAAGCTGCTCGAATTCAATCCAGGCAATGCTATGCCGTTGGAGCTAATCCCCGCCTCGACTAAATTGCACGCAGTTGAATTGCTACCTGGCAAAGGGGCTCAAATGGCTCGTTCCGCTGGTAACTCGCTCGAACTGATCAAAGTCGAAGGTAAGCACGCTCAATTAAGATTGCCATCGGGTGAAGTTCGTTTGGTCAGCAGCAAATGTATGGCGACGGTTGGTACCGTCAGCAATGCGGAGCATTCGAAAGTAGTTATCGGTAAGGCCGGACGTAACCGCTGGAAAGGCAAGCGCCCACGTGTTCGCGGTGTTGTCATGAATCCGGTTGATCACCCCAATGGTGGAGGTGAAGCGAAGAGTAAAGGTGGCGGCGGTCGCCAAATGCTCGTATCTCCTTGGGGTCAGTTGGCGAAAGGTTTCCCAACTCGTCGCAAGTCTAAGCAAAGTAACAGTTTCATCTTGGTCCGTCGTAACGGTCGCAAGTTCAAGCGCTAAATTAGGAGGAGAAATTAAGATATGTCTCGCTCAATAAAAAAAGGATTTTTCGTTGACCCTCACCTCATGGTGAAAGTCGATCGAGCTCAGGGTGCCAATGATCGCAAGCCGATCCAAACTTGGTCTCGCCGTTCTACGATCACACCAGATTTCGTGGGCCTTAACTTCAACGTGCACAACGGCAAGATGTTCATTCCTGTCTACGTCACTGAAAACATGGTTGGACACAAGCTCGGTGAGTTCTCTCAATCGCGCATGTTCAAATCCCACGGTGGCAGTAAGTAATTAGGAGAATTGATTAATGGAAGTATACGCCCTCACTAAATACGCACGCATGTCTCCCAAGAAGGTGAACGAAGTTGCCCGAGTCATTCGCGGCAAGCAAGCGACCGACGCCTTGGACTTATTGAAATTCATCCCCCGCAAGTCGGCGGCTTTGATTTCTAAGACATTGCAGTCGGCTATTGCCAATGCTGAAAACAATCACGATCTCTCGGCCGACAATTTGACGGTTGATAAGGCGATAGTTGAAATGGGCCCTGCTCTCAAGCGATTCAAGGCAGCTGCCCGTGGCGGTGTTGCCAAGCGTCGTAAGCGCATGTCGCACATTCGCATCGTACTAACCGACAACGCTTAAAGAATTACGACATATGGGTCAAAAAACGCATCCTATCGGTTTCCGTCTCGCCGTAAACCGCAACTGGCAATCTCGCTGGTTCGCTCCAAAGCGCGATTTCGCGAAGACGCTTCACGAGGACTACATCATCCGCGAAAAGCTGATGAAGAAACTCGAGTTCGCGTCCGTTCCACGCATCTTTATCGAACGCGCTTCGGCTCGCGTCCGTGTCAAGATCTTCACTGCTCGTCCTGGTATCGTTATCGGTCGCAAGGGCCAAGAGATCGAAAACATCAAGGAAGAGCTCGCGGTAATGACTGGTAAGGACATCTTGATCGACATCCAGGAAGTCAAGAAGCCTGAGCTCGACGCTAAGCTCGTTGCTGACAACGTTGCTCTTCAGCTCGAACGCCGTATCTCTTTTCGCCGCGCCATGAAAAAGGCCGTGCAGATCGCGATGAGCCTCGGAGCTGACGGAATTAAGGTACAGGTTGGCGGTCGTCTCGGCGGTGCGGACATCGCCCGTACTGAGGTTCAACGCCAAGGCAGTGTGCCTCTTCATACACTGCGTGAAAACATCGATTACGGCACCTCCACAGCCAAGACCGTTTACGGTATCATTGGAGTTAAGTGCTGGGTCTTCAATAAGGACGAAAAATAAACTTCTACTAAGCCATGCCAGCACTAACACCTTCCAGAACGAAGTACCGTAAATCCATGAAGGGCCGCATGCGCGGCAATGCCAAAGGTGGCGACACCATGGCATTTGGCGATTTCGCCATCCAATCTCTTGGACGTGGATACTTCACAGGTAATCAAATAGAAGCAGCGCGTGTCGCAATCACGCGTCACATGAAACGTAAAGGAAAGCTCTGGATTCGAGTATTCCCCCACAAGCCGATTACCAAAAAGCCTCTCGAAACCCGTATGGGTAAGGGTAAGGGGCCGGTCGATCACTATGTGGCGGTTGTCAAGCCTGGCTTGATCCTTTTCGAATTGGCTGGCGTTACGCTATCGGTTGCTCGTGAAGCGATGCGTTTGGCAGACACCAAACTTCCTTTCAAAACACGCTTTATTGTGCGTGAGAACATGGATTGATCCTAAGGGGAACTCACGAACATGAAGGTAAAAGAAATCAGAGAACTTTCGCTCGCCGAAATCGAGAAAACGATCCGCGATACTCGCGATCAACTCTTGCAACTCAAGCTGCGCAAGCAGACTGGACAAGTCGAAAATACGGCGGAGCTGACTCAGCGCCGCAAGGACATCGCAAAGATGGAGACCATCCGCAGCGAGAAGCTCCTTACGGAGGCAAAGTCCGCTTAACACCAAGCATTGATAAGCCATGGAAAACGAGCGCAATAGCAGAAAAGAACTTAGCGGCATCGTAACCTCGATCTCGGGCGACAAGTCCATAAAGGTTACCTACAAATATAAGAAACCTCACCCACGCTACCGTAAGGTGATCAACCGTAAAACCGACGTGCATGTGCACGACGAAAAAAATGACGCTCGCCTAGGCGATCGGGTCGAAATTATGGAGACGCGTCCACTGAGTCGACTAAAGCGCTGGCGCTTGGTTCGTATCGTTGATCGCGCTCCTGTTTATGGCGGCGCGACTACAGAGACTGAGGAAACTGCGGCGGCAGAATAAAGGAGTAGGTAATAATGATTCAATTACGTTCAGAACTGCAGATAGCAGATAACACAGGTGCCAAGCGCGCTCATATGATCCGTCGCTTGGGTCAACTTAAGAAGACGGCCAGCATTGGCGACGTCGTCGTGGTAAACATCAGGGAAAGCTCCGTTGATTCTTCTGTTAAGAAGGGCGAAGTCGTAAAGGCTGTCGTCGTTCGTACGAAGTACCCTATTCGTCGTCGCGACGGGAGCTATTTGCGTTTCGATAGCAACGCGATCGTTTTGCTCGACAACAATGGTAATCCACGTGGAACCCGTATATTTGGGCCAGTGGCTCGTGAGCTTCGCACGAAGAAGTTCATGAAGATCGTTTCCCTAGCTCCGGAGGTACTTTAATCATGGCTAAGTTACACATTAAGCAAAACGACGAAGTCGTTGTCCTTTCAGGCAAGGAAAAGGGAAAGCGCGGAAAAGTGCTCGAACTACGCACTGCCAAGAATCGTGCGGTTGTCGAAGGTCTGATGATGGTTAAGCGCCACCTTAAGAAATCCGAAGAGCATCCCGATGGTCAAATTGCTGAGCGCGAGGGCACCATCCACGCCTCCAACCTTATGCTTGCGACTAAGTACGACGAGCGTTCGGCGAATAAAAACTAATCTATTAGAGAACTGAACCCGTTCCGGGTCGGAAATCCGGACAGAAGCTATGAGCTCTCAAAACTTCATAAAAGAACATTACGATACTAAGGTAGTCGAAGCGCTGAAAAAGTCGCGCGGCTATACGAACGTTTACCAAATTCCACGTATTGAAAAGGTCGTGCTCAACATGGGCGTCAGCGCGTTGTTGGACAAAGGCGTGATGGAAGAGTCGGTAAAGAACATGGGACTGATCACTGGTCAGCGCCCAATCAAGACCATTGCGAAGAAGAGCATCGCGAATTTCAAACTTCGCGAGGAAATGCCGATCGGCGTTAAGGTAACTTTGCGTGGCGAACGTATGTGGGACTTCTTGTTGCGTCTCATCGCTGTAGCATTGCCTTCGATTCGTGACTTTCGCGGTATCCCTTCCAAGTTCGATGGAAACGGCAACTTCTCTCTAGGAGTAACCGACATCACCATTTTTCCTGAAATTTCGGTTGATTCTATCAAGCGTCAATCCGGTTTGGAATTCACGATTGTTACTTCTGCGAATACGGACGAAGAAGGCTATGAACTGCTCGATCTATTGGGCATGCCTTTCCGCAAACGCGAAGAGCAAGACGAAACTTCCAACGACGAAACTGCAGCGTAACTTAATACCATGGCAAAAAAATCATCTATCGCACGTAACGAAAAACGCCGCAGGCTCGTCGAACGCTACGCTAGTAAGCGGGCTGAGTATAAGGCCATTTTGGCTAATCCCGACTCTACGGACGAAGAGTTCTACTTAGCTCAGCGTAAGCTTTGCAAGTTGCCTCGCAATTCCTCGAAGATTCGCATTCGCAATCGTTGCAACATCACTGGACGCCCTCGCGCGTTCATCCGCCGTTACGGTTTGTCTCGCCTAACTTTCCGCGAACTTGCTTTAGATGGAAAAATACCTGGCGTTACAAAATCTTCCTGGTAGGTCTAGCAACTCAAAATTTTCAATTACCATTTACAATCGCGCGAAAGCGCACGCCGGGAGTGTGGATATCGCCCGGTTCAAAATGAAATATAATTATGCATACTGATCCAATCAGCGACTTCTTAACACGCATCCGTAACGCGTCCAGCGCGGGCAAGGATTTATGCGTTTCACCTCACTCTAAGATGAAGGCTGAAATTGCGCGTATTCTAAAAAAGGAAGGTTTCATTGCCGACTATTCCGACACCAAAGACGAGAGGGGTCATAAAACCCTCGATGTTCAGTTGAAGTATGTCGACGGCGATCCCTCGATCAACGGATTGGAGCGCATTAGCCGTCCCGGTCTTCGACTTTATTCGAAGAGTGCTGATATCCCTCGCGTTCTCAATGGATTGGGCATTTGCATCATGACAACTCCTAAGGGGTTGATGAAGGATCGCGATGCGCGCCGCCAAAAGCTTGGTGGCGAGATGGTCTGTAAAGTTTGGTAGGAGAGGAAGCGCACTATGAGCAGAATTGGAAAAGTACCGGTAGAGATTCCAGGCGCAGTCACAGTGACTATCGATGGATCTACAATCACTGTCAAAGGTCCCAAAGGCGAATTGACTAAAGCATTCACGCATGATGTCGCGTTTGAGATCGCTGATAATAAAATCAAGCTAACTCCTGGAAACAAGAGCCGCTTTGCAGCTGCGATGTACGGCACCGCTCGTTCCATCGTCAATGGCATGGTCGAAGGCGTTGTTAATGGCTTCTCGAAGAGTATCGAGATCAGCGGTGTTGGTTATAATGCCACGCTCAAGGGCAAGTCGCTGACGTTGAAACTCGGTTTTTCGCACGATATCAACTACGACATTCCGGAAGGCGTTACTATCACGGTAACCGACAATGGGACGAAGTTGAAAATCGAAGGCATTGACAAGCAAGCCGTTGGTCAAGCAGCCGCTTCGATTCGTCATTACCATCCAGTAGAGCCATACAAAGGCAAGGGCGTCCATATCGTTGGACAGCATGAAATCCGCAAGGAAGGTAAGACCGTCGCTTAGAGCGGTTCGCTAACCCTATCGTCTAAACTTTAAAATCATTTCGAAATGAAAATCCAAAAGAAGAGAGAGCTCGAACAGAAGCGCCGCTGGCGTATTCGCAAGAAAGTTGCGGGCACAGAAATGCGGCCACGTTTGAGCGTGCACTTCAGCAACAAGCACATTTATGCCCAGGTCATCAATGATGATGAAGGCAAGACGCTTGTTTTCGTCTCAACCCTCGGTAAGGAATTGCGCGAGCAAAACTTGAAGGCCAATAACGATGGAGCGTTAGCACTTGGTAAGTCGTTCGGCGCAAAAGCCAAGGAATCGGGAATCAGCAAAGTGGTATTCGACCGCAATGGTCGCCAGTACCATGGATGCGTCAAAACTTTTGCAGAAGCCGCTCGCGAGGCCGGCCTAGACTTCTAATTGCCCTATGAGCACTGAAACAAATTCACCTGCAAACGCAGCTCCTTCATCTCCAGCCGCTACCACTGGCGGTTCGGGCACTCCTGGCGGCAATCGTGGCCCCGGCGGCAATCGTGGCCCTGGCGGCAATCGTGGCCCTGGCGGCAATCGTGGCCCTGGCGGCAATCGTGGCCCTGGCGGCAATCGTGGCCCTGGCGGCAAT
>JABITN010000264.1 GCA_018700525.1 Opitutales bacterium | reverse complement strand
GCTCGGAGATCGGTCGCTACCTGTGAAATACCTCGAGGTTTGCACGGTGGATGATTTCTATTCGTCCCACTCGATGTCTGCGCCGAGCTTGCGAAGATTTTCTGCGAAGTAGGGATGGGCCCTTCTGATGGGGTCAGCTTTTCGAACCACGCTGTTGCCGTCGATGCTAGCGGCCATCATGTAGAGCGCTACTGCGGCTCGAATGATATATGGAGGCTCGACGGAAGCTGGTCTCAATGGGCGATTGCCGAAAACGATTATGCGATGCGGATCGCTCATAAGCACGTGGGCACCGAATTTAGTAAGTTCGGGCATCCATGAGAATCCGCCTTCGTAAACCTTGTTCCAGAAATGCATGGTGCCTTCGGCTTTGGTTGCCAAGGCGATCATCAAAGGTAGGAGGTCTACCGGGAAGTAGGGCCACGGAGCGGCTTCAATTTTCGAAAGTAGATTGGTTGTAAAAGGTTGTTGGATACGCAGTGTCTGGTTTGCTGGGCAAACGGCGATGTCGCCTTCGTGGCGTATTTCAACGCCTAGTTTCGCGAAGCTGCGCTCGATGAGCGAAAAGTGTTTGGGGATAGAATTCAACACGCGGACCTCTCCGCCAGTGATGGCTCCAAGGGCGAGGAACGTCGCGATTTCGTGGTGGTCGGAAGAAATGGCTGCGCTGGTTCCGTCGAGGCTATCGATTCCGGTTACGCTCAGGACGCTTGTTCCGATACCCTCGATACGTGCGCCCATGCTTACGAGGAAGCGACAGAGATCCTGCACGTGCGGTTCGCTGGCTGCGTTAGTGAGTTTGGATTCGCCCTTTGCTAGCGAGGCCGCCATGACGAATGTTTCGGTGGTGGTGACGGACATGTAGTCCGCCCAGTGTTCGTTTCCTTGGAAGCGATCAGTGATCGATAGTTCCAGAACGCCATTGTGAGAAACGGTGGCGCCGAGTTTGCCTAGAATTTCGAGATGCGGGTCGAGCTCGCGGATGCCTAGGGCGCAGCCTTTGGGGTTGGAATCCAGAGTGATGCGCTTGAAGCGGTAGAGTAGGGGAGCGAAGAGCAGGACCGACGAGCGCATGCCTTGGGGCAAAGCGTTTGAATCGAAGGTCGATTCGAGATTGGAATGATCCAATCGCATGGTCTTCTGCTCGCGGTTCCAGTCGATCTGCGAGCCGATGCTCCGGAAAAATGTGATCAGCTTTTCAATGTCGGTGATCGCTGGCACGTTTGACAATTCAACCCGACTGCTTGTCAGCAAGCTCGCGCAAAGAATCGGCAATACCGCATTCTTGTTTCCGGATGGAATAATTTCGCCGCTGAGGGGCTTGCCGCCGTGTACTATTAGGTCCGCCATGGGTTGCTTGTTAGAAGGGACGTAGCCTTTCGGGCGCGGCTGCGTATTACAAAGGTTTTTTTGAGCTAGCTGACGATTCCTTGGGATATTGCAGGACTTAGGTAGATTGTGGCCGCTCGAAGATCGGCCGCTACCTTGGAGTGCCGCGATAGGAGATTGTGCTTTTCCTACGCGACGTGGCACAAGATATGTATTTGTTCGTTGGGTACGTGCCTATCGGATTAGGTGATTTGAAATCCCTCTTTCGAGATCGGCATGGTGCGAATGCGCTTTCCGGTTGCCTGGTGAATAGCATTAGTCACTGCGGCGGCGAGGGGAGGAAACGCGGGTTCTCCGAGACCGGTAGGCGAGTAGTCGCTCGTGATCCAATGAATCTCTATTTTCGGTTGAGCAGGCATTCTTAGAAGCGGGTAGGTGTCGAAATTGGATTCTTTGACCGCTCCGTTTTCGAAGGTGATTTCCTGATCGGCTAGAGTGCTGATTCCGTCGATGACCGAACCTTCCACTTGGTTCTCTCCACCACTTTTGTTGAGCAGCATGCCGACATCGGCTGCCACGACAACTCGGTCGACCGTGACATTGTTGGCACTGTCAACGGTGACTTCTGCGATTTCGGCGAAGTATCCTAAGTGGCTGAAGTAGAAAGAGAGACCGCGACCTTGGCCCTTTTTCATTGGCTTGCCCCAGTCGCCTTTTTCGGCGGCGAGTTTGGTCACGTTGATGGCTCGTTCGGTATTGAGAATCTGGGCTTTCCCTTTTTTGAGCCAACGCGGTTCCCCGAATTGCTCTACAAGAAATTCGAGGTGGTCGCGTTTAGCGGTCACCGCCATTTCGTGAATGAAACTCTGGAAAACCCAGGCGAGCGAGCAGGAGCCTGGCGCTCTCCACCAGCCAGCCGGAACCTGAAGCGGAAGACTATTGGCTTCGATGCGGACATTGGGAATTTCCGGGCACTGAATATTGCTGGCCCGAACATTGCCTCCGCGAACGGGACGTTTTCCATCGCCGCCCGTGGGAGTGAAGACTATGGTCCGGTCTTGGAGTCCGGTCAGGCGTCCATTGGAGTCCAAGGTGCCTGTGAGGTTGTGGAATCCGCCGACACGGTAGAAATCGTGAGCCATATCGGATTCTCGATTCCACATTAGCTTGATCGGAGCGTCGACTTTGTGGGCGATCGCCGCGGCTTCGCAGGCGAAATCATTCAGAAGGCGCCGTCCGAAGCCTCCGCCGATTCGGAGCTGATTGACCTCGATTTTCGATTGATCGAGATCGAGGAGCTTCGAGAGCATGCCGGCGATTGCTTGAGGCGTTTGGGAAGGAGCCCAAAGCTCCATCTTGCCATCGCGAAACCAGGCGGTGCAATTTTGCGGCTCCAAGTTCGAATGGGAGAGGAATGGGTAAGTGTAGAAGGATTCGACGACTTGGGCCGCGCTGGATAGGGCCGCGGTTAGGTCGCCTTGCTCTTCGGTGACCTTCCCGGGTTTGGAAGTGATTTCCCGCGACTGCTTTTGAAGATCGGTCCAGGATTCCTTCGATGCCGGGCCTTTGTCCCAATCGACTTCGAGCGCTTTTTCGGCCTGGAAGGCTTCGTAGGTTGACTTGGCTAGAATCGCGACGCCGGCAGAGAGTTCATTATCTACGCCGTTTCCCTTTAGGATAAATGCGTCTACTACACCTAGGCGGGCCTTTATGGCATCGAGATTGGCGCTTTTGACGGTGCCGCCAAAACTCGGGCATTTGACGTAAATCGCATAGAGGAGCCCGGGTAATTGTTGGTCGATTCCGAAAAGCGGTTGGCCAGTGACGATATCCTGGTTGTCCACGCCGGGAATGAATTTGCCGAGGAGCTTGTAGTCGCTGCGTTTTTTCAGAGGAACGGTTTTTCCATCTGGAACGGGAAGGGACGCAGCTGTTGCAGCCAGTTTGGCATAGCTGAGTTTCTTGCCGTTGGATTCGTTGACGATGAACCCTTGATCAGCTTTGCATTTCGATTCGGTAACGCCCCAGGTTTTGGCTGCCGCGGAGATGAGCATGGTGCGAGCGACGGCTCCGGCTTGGCGTAGCGGATCCCAATTTCGCGGAGTCGATTGCGAACCGCCGGCGGATTGGGGACCGAATCGTTTAGCATCGATGGCGGATTGTTGAATCGCTACCGATTCCCAAGGAACTTCGAGTTCCTCGGCGATTATCATTGGTAGGAAAGTCTTTATGCCCTGACCGACTTCCGGATTCTTGGCAGCGAGAACTATGGTACCGTCCGGCTTGATCTGGATAAACGCGTTGGGAGAGAATTCCGGTGAATCCGAGTCGGTGTGGTGGGCAGCTTTGGCACTTGGGCTTCTGCTGAGGGAGAAAGCCAAGACTAGCCCGCCACCTGCGATGCCGGACATTTTTAAGAATTGTCGGCGAGGGATAAAGCTATCGGCCGTTTCGGAAACCCTTTTGGAGGGACGGTTTAGTCGTTGGATGAATTCGGCGGGCATATCGACATCCGGCTCTAGGTCGTGGTCGTAGAGATCTTTTTTCATGCGACGCCTCCTTTCGTTGCTGCAGTGTGAATGGCTTTGCGGATTCGCTGGTAGGTTCCGCAGCGGCAAAGGTTACCGGCCATGGCATCGTCGATGTCGGAGTCGGATGGGGTCGAGTTTCGACTAAGAAAAGCGGCGGCGTTCATGATTTGTCCTGCTTGGCAGTAGCCGCATTGGGGAACGTCGTGTTCCATCCATGCTTCCTGGAGCGGATGGAGTTTGTGGGCTTTGGCAGCGAGGCCTTCGATTGTAGTGACTGATTGGCCATCGACCGCGGATATTGGAATACTGCAGGACCGGGCCGCATTGCCGTTTAGGTGCACCGTGCAAGCTCCGCACAGGCCTTTCCCACAGCCGAATTTAGTGCCGACCATTTGGAGGTTGTCGCGCAACGTCCATAGAAGGGGAGTATTGGGGTCGATGTCGCTTATTTCGCGTTCTTCCCCGTTTACGTTGATTTTTATGGTAGCCATGAGGTTGATCGTAAGAAAAGACAAATGGTGATCTGTTACGTTCGGTATGTCAAAAGAGGAAAGTCAGAAAATGGGAATTGAGCCTAGCGGGAGGAGCTGGTTTTGAGAGTGTATGGGACGATCGGGTCAATAAAGATTGATCTTTGTTCGTCTAACTACATGAATCTTGATTTTGTGATGGCGATCGTGCTATGCGGGACGGAGATCACTTTTTAAAAATACGATAATTTCTATCTAAATAATCACTAGGATCCTGATCCTCCGCGACAGGCACCCGACATGAAGACAGTTCCAGATTTCCAGAAATGGAAAGTGGCTAGGACGCCGATCACTATGGTGACGTGCTACGATGCCGCGACTTCCAAGATTCTTAACGAGACGAGCGTGGATGCGCTTTTGGTCGGCGATTCCTGTGCCATGGTGGTCCATGGGTTCGATAGCACGATTCACGCAACGTTAGAAATGATGGTTGCTCACACCGCTGCGACGCGACGTGGTGCTCCAGACAAGGTCATTGTGGCGGATATGCCCTTTCTCTCGTTTCGGGGAAGCGTAGAAGCGGCTACGCAATCAGTCATGCAGCTGATGCGAGCAGGCGCGAACGGGGTCAAACTCGAACGTTGCAAGGGGAATGCGGAACTGATCAGCCGATTGGTTGACGCGGGGATTCCGGTTATGGGCCATTTGGGGCTGACGCCTCAGTCGATTCACGAGTTCGGAGGGTTTAAGATGCAGGCTCGAAACGATTTGGCCGCTCAGACACTTCAGGAAGAGGCCCTTGAATTGGAAGAAGCGGGTTGTTTTTCGATTGTGCTTGAATGTATTCCGAGTCATGTCGCGGAACGCGTGACTGAAGCCCTCGCAATCCCGACTATTGGAATCGGTTGCGGACCGGAAACCTCGGGACAGGTTTTAGTGATTAACGATTTGCTCGGCTTGGATTCGCGATTCCAGCCGCCCTTCGCACGGCGTTATATGGATGCCGATCAAATGATCACCCGTGCCATCGAGGGCTATTGCGAGGATGTGCGCGAACGAGAATATCCAGGGGAAGGAGAATACAAGGTATGATCACAGTGATTCGAAGTATCGAGGAATGGAATCAGTATCGCACGAATGACGTAGGGGATCGATCGCTTGGATTCGTGCCCACCATGGGCGGATTGCATGAGGGACATTGCTCTCTGGCTGAGCGTTCTCTGAGCGAAAACGATTTTACGGCGGTGAGCATTTTTCTAAATCGCACGCAATTCAACAAGGCTGCAGACTATGATTCGTATCCGGCGGATTTCGCTCAGGATGTGGGGAAATTGGAGATCTTGGGAGTAGATGCGGTTTTTGCCCCGGATTACGATTCTATGTATCCGGATTCCTATAATTATCGCGTTTCCGAACATGTAGATTCACTGCCGAGAGAAGGCGCTCGCCGGCCAGGCCATTTCGATGGCGTTCTGACGGTGGTGATGAAGCTATTGAATATTTCCGGCGCTGGCCGGGCGTATTTCGGCGAAAAGGATTATCAACAGCTCCAATTGGTCAAAGGAATGGTCGATACTTTTTTCATGCCTATTGAAATCGTTTCCTGCGAAACGGTTCGGGCGTTCGATGGTTTGGCTTTGAGTTCGCGTAATCGACGGTTGAGCGATGAAGCTCGAACCAAAGCAGCTACTTTTCCCCAAATCTTGAGTTCGGCTCAATCGAGCGAGGAAGCTATCGCCTTATTGGAAGATGCGGGCTTCGAAATGGAATATGTAGAGGAAGAAGACGGGAGACGATTCGGTGCGGTTACCCTCGAAGGGGTGCGCCTAATTGATAACTGGAAGCTGGCAGTAGCAGCTCCAAGGTAGCGGCCGATCTCCGAGCGGCCATAGAAACGGAATTCCCGAATGCGTATGAATTGTCAGGCTAATCAAACAATGGCAGGGCTGCTTGTCCCTAAGCAGCCGCGCTTCGCCAATACACTGCGGCTGACTGGGACAGTCAGCCCTACCTTAGGAGGATCGTTGTGAATCTCTGTATTGACGTAGGAAATTCGCAATTGCACGGTGGCGTTTACGACGAAAACGGCGAACTTGTCATGCAAATCCGCAAGGAGTCATCCTTGCGTGTTTCGAGCGACGAAATGGGGTTGTTTCTGGTTTCCGCTTTGCGGGAAAAGGGAGTGGACCCAAAGGCTATCGATCGAATTGGCGTCAGCTGCGTTGTTCCGGATGAGGTCTATACCATCCGAATAGCATGTCGCGATTATTTCGATACGGATGCGCTGTTTTTGGAGGCCGGGGTGAAAACCAAGCTTAAAATTAAGACGCGCAATCCTTTGGAGGTTGGGGCCGACCGGATTGCCAACGCCATAGCGGCGATTGATCTGTATCCGGAAACGAACGTAGTTGTTGTGGATTTCGGAACGGCGATCACGTTTGATGCGATTAGCGCGAATCGAGAATACTTGGGCGGATCGATTTGCGCGGGATTAGGATTGGCTATGGAGGCATTGGGCACTAAAACGGCTAAACTTCCGCATGTCGAGATCGTCAAGGCTCCGCAAGCCCTAGGACGCTCGTCCATCGAGAGCATCCAAGGCGGACTGTATTACGGTTATCTCGGTTTGGTGAAGGAGCTAATCGACCGAATCGGGAACGAGGCTTTTGGGGAGGAGTCGCGCCAAGTCGTGGCGACTGGAGGATTTTCGAGTTTGTATAAAGATTTTGGAGTTTTCGATGAAATCGTTCCGGACTTAGTGCTTCGAGGAGTGAACGCGATGTTAGCTTTGAATCTGGAAGGTTAGAAATAGACTAGAAACGATTATTAGATTTTTAGAAGGTGAGACAATGAAACGCACAATGCTTAAATCGAAGATTCATCGCGCGGTCGTGACCGATGCGGATCTTAATTACGAAGGATCGATCAGTATCGACCCCGCACTTTGCGAGGCTGCGGACCTGGTCGAATTCGAAAAAGTGGATGTCTATAATTGCGACAATGGAAATCGATTCCAAACCTACGTAATCTGGGGCAAGCCAGGCGAGATTTGCATTAATGGAGCCGCTGCGCACCTCGCTCAACTCGGGCAACAAGTGATCATTGCGAGTTTCTTAAACGTAAAAGAATCCAAAATAGACATTTTCAAGCCTAAGCTCGTTCTAGTAAACGAGGACAACAGCATCAAGGCTCTCAAGGAGCCGAATATTCGTCGTCCTTAGATCGTTAATTTATCTACGTTTCGTCCCTTTTCCATAGCGAGCTTGGTTTTCCGCGGCTAGGGCTTTGTCGTCTAATCCCTGGGGGAGGTCGCAGCTAGTCTCTCGAGGCAGGCAGGATATCAGTCGGGCGGCGACCGTATCCAGTTTCTTGAGCTCGCATTCCCAAATGACGAATACCTGCCAGTCGAGCGCTTTCAAATCCCGTTGATTGCCTCGATCGCGCTGCAGGTTGCGTTCGAATTTGGGCTGCCAGTATTCCGTATTGGTTTTCGGAGTAGAAGCGCTTTTGCAGTTGGCGTGCCGGTACCAGAAGCATCTGTGTACGAAGATCGCCGTTGTGTATTTCGGAAAAACGATATCCGGCTTGCCGGGCAGTTTCAGATTGTTAGGCCCATTGACCGTAAAGCGATAACCAAGTCGATGCAGCAAGCTGCGAGCTATCCGTTCGGGTTTAGTATTCTTGCCCGGCACCCGCTCATGAGCCAAGATTGATGCAGTTTGGAGAGCGTGTCCGCCATGAGAGTTTCTTTTGAGGGCGTAACGACTTCTTGTCAGTCATGAAGTGGGTTAAATGCAGTATTAGGGACGATAGACGGTGGGGAATTGGGATAATTGACAATTGCCCACCGCCTTTGTCGCCTTTTCTGCGAGCGTGCCAGCGATCAAAGCTCCTCGGCAAATATTTTTTCAGTAATCTTCCAAAACTTCCCCTGTTTGCGGGCGATCACAAATGAAGGCATTCTGAGTTGGGGTTGGATTTTTATGATTTCTCCAACCGACCTGATGCTGAGGTTCAATTCAGGCTTTCTCGTATGAGATCTCAGGAAATTGATATTGAACTTCTTAAGACTAGTTTGATTGTTGAGGTAGTGCATCTCCGATACGTAGCGGGCATCGTAGTCGTAGTACTTCACCTGCAGGTAGGGATTCCCGTTTTTGTCGGACCGCTCCAGCATTTCAATGGAATCGGGTGTGAGCACATGGGCGTTTTGGGAAAGCTTGGCCTGCTTGAGTTTTGTGTCGGGATCAATTAGTGTGTATCCACAACGGCAGCACTCGCGTGCGGTGATGTCGTTTTCAGCCGAGCATTGATCGCAGATCTTAAAGCGAAAGCGATAGCCACAGGGGTTAAATTCGTATGTCTCCGGCTTTTGAATGGCGCCACGGCACTTACGACCGAAGTGCTCAACAACGTATCCATCATCGTCGACGATTCCCCAAAAATCATTTACGAAACCACACTCTGGGCAAGGGACCTCGACGGGAACGGATTCGGGGGCCGTTTTCTTATCACCTATCTCAGGGGCATAAATATTGTGCCCCATTCCGGTATAGTCTAAAACAAGACAATCTTTTTTGCCGGTATCCAAACGCAAACCACGGCCTATGATTTGCTGGTACAAGCTGATCGATTCTGTCGGGCGCAGGATAGCAATGACGTCGACATGCGCGGCATCGAAACCGGTGGTCAGGACGGAGACATTAACCAAATACTTAAACGCTCTTTCTTTAAACGCGTTAATGATCCGATCGCGCTCGGTAGCCTCGGTTTCTCCCAGAATGAGTTGCGCTTGTCCCTTCGGCAGACTCTCCATCACTTCTTGAGCATGCTTTACCGTGGAGCTGAAAATCATGACGCCCTGTCGCTTGTAGCTATCGGTGATATCGACAATGTTTTTGATGATGAGGGGAGTCAGTCGTCTCTGTTGTTTTAATACCTCCTCAAGTTGAGCCATCGTATACGATTTACCGCCCTCAATAAGCTCGGAGAAGTCATAGGACGTCACAGGAATATCTACCTTTACGGGAGGCGTAAGGTACTTATTCTTTATCATATACTCAAGTGGCAGCTCGTATATACAATGCTTAAAGAAGCGAAGTTCCTGAGTCTTCATCTCCCCTTGGTGAGCGATATTATAAATCCAGCCTAGCCCCATGCGATAAGGGGTCGCGGTAAGGCCCAAAATACAAATACGTTTATTATTCAGCTTCAGTCGCTTGATTACTTTGGCGTACTGACTGTCGGGCTCAAGGCCGACACGGTGACATTCATCGATCACTAAAAGCGTGAAATCATTGAAGAAGCTATCGCTCGCATTTGCAACGGACTGGATGCTACCGAATATAACCTTTCGCTTACTGTCCTTTTGATTCAAGCCCGCTGAATAAATCCCCGCTTGCAGGTCATAGCTTTCATACTTCAAATGGTTTTGCTCAACCAGCTCTTTGACATGGGCTAAAACCAAGACGCGGCCCTTGGCTATTTTAGCCAACTCAGCGATCACCAAACTCTTACCCGCACCCGTAGGCAAAACGATCACCGCAGGGCTTCGCTTTTTCCTAAAGAAATTGAGAGTGTTATCAACAGCTTCCTGCTGGTAAGGACGGAGTTCGTACATAAGCCGGGCAAGCTATTTGAAGCTCCACCCAAAGTATAGGAAATTAGGCCGCGTGGACAAATTGCAAGACTTGTTCTCAAGGATCCGTGGATGTTGAATCCTAGATCCGCTTCCGTCTCCACTATGTTTCGCCGTGACAGGTAGCGGGCAGGATCCTCGCTTCGCGAGGGCCTATTTTTGGATTTGAGAAGGTAGGGTTACTTTCTGGTCTCCAGTTGATTATTGATCCCTTTGAGCTGTTGTGATGTTATCCGAAGTCGTATTTATGAAAGGTAGTTATTTTAAGTGCCCGTGGGCACTTTGTTTCGCGCTTGTTTTCGGACAGTTGGGCTTGGCGGAGCGTCAAGTTGAGCGGTCAAATATTCTTTTTGTTTTTGGAGAGAACTGGGGGATGGATACGGGGGCCTACTGCAATACCGTGGTCTCGACCCTTGTATTCGACCGCTTGGCGGAGGAGGGCGTATTGTTTACGCATGCGTTTGCCACCGCACCTTCTTGTAGTCCGTCCAAGGCTTCCGTGCTGACGGGGTAGATGCATTGGCGTTTAGGTGCTTCGGTGAGCCACAGCAATGAAGTGGAGTCTATGCTGAATGTTCGCTATCGGACCTATGCGGACGCACTTCTTGAAGCGGGTTATGCAACGGGGTATACGGGGAAGGGTGGCTGGAAAAACCAGTTCAACAAGGCTCCCGAGGGAGCGGGGCGCGTTCACAATCCCGCCGGAGAGGTTTCTCTGCCGTTCGATGCGTTCATTGAAAATCAACCTGAAGGGCAGCCGTTTTGCTATTGGCTGGGTAGCGGGTATGCGCACCGCAAGTTTAAGCCGGGTTCCGGGGTGGAGAGCGGGAAGAAACTGGAAGCGGTTAGCGTTCCTCCTTGCTGGCCGGATGTTGCTGAGATCAGGAGTGACATTCTGGACTATTACGTGGAAGTTGAAGAAGGGGACCGTGATGCTGGGCAAGCGATCGAAATACTTGAACAGAAGGGCCTGATTGAGAATACCATCGTGATTATCGCCGGCGATCATGGGTGGTCATTCCCGATGGCCAAGGCCAACCTGTACGATATGGGGCTCCGGGTTCCTTTGGTCGTTCGTTGGGGCAACCGTATCCAGGGTCCTACGGTAGCCCGAGGCCGAGTGATAGAGGATCTGGTTTCCTTGCAAGATCTGGCGCCGACTTTTCTAGAAGCGGCAGGCGTGGACGCCCTGCCGAATATGACTGCCAAAAGCCTTATGCCCCTCCTGCAATCCTCTCGCGAGGGCATTTTGGATTCTTCGCGAAAAGAAATTTTCGCAGGCCTGGAAGTACATGTGCGTTTCTATCCGATGCGATCCATACGAACTCGTGACTACCTGTTGATTCGAAATTTTCTACACACGGATTCTTACGGAGGAGGGGGCGTGGACAATGGCCCCACAAAAGAGCTGATTTTCGCAAACAAGGAAAATCCCCTCTGGCGGAAATACTACCAAGCCAACTTTGGGTCTCGCCCGGAATATGAGCTGTACGATGTATCCGCCGATCCTTACCAGCTGACTAACCTGGCCGGGAAAACCGAATACGGGAATCCCTTTGAATCCCTCAATAAAAGGCTGGAAGCATACCTGCGAGAAACCGGAGATCCGAGGATTAGCCAAAAAGGTCCGGTTCGCATGCTTTTCGCTGATAAACGGGCCGCGAGCAACGGAGACCGATATCCTTGATTTGTATTCTGTAATTTGAGTAGGGCAGCCAAAAGATGATGTGGGAGTTGCCCACGCGTAGATATAGAAATGCCGTTGCTTTTAGAGCGGGCCAATAAACTTATAGAACTGCTAAAGGCCGAGTATCCGGCGTGATTTCTAGAACGAGTGATTTTGATTGGTCTCGATGATCTCACGCCTTCGCGCCTCTACGGCGGTGCAGGCCGATCCGCTGTACTGAGCGACGCAATCGATCAGCTAATTTGACGACAAAGGTCCTGTTGAGCGAAAACGCGTTAACTTTACCGTACCGTTGCAAATCCCACGCAGAATTCTCGGCGTAGTTACAATATGAATGCGGTGAGTGGTAAGATTGGCCGCTACCTTTTTGGTTGTTTATTGGAAGACGATTTACGGTGTTTTCGTTTCGGCGAGGATATTTTGATAGAAAGCTTTGGCTTGGTTGTAGGCTTGTTCGGCGGCGGGGCGTTCGGCGGTGGCGATCTGGCCGACTTTGGAATTCCAGCAGGTATCGACGGCTTCGATACACCATTGAGCACTGCGTTGGCTGGGACGGATGGGCTGATTGGCGACTTCGATGAAAACGGGGTTGGTGTGGGCGCTGGGGAAGATGCGGGCGGCGATCCAACTGGATTGCGTTATGTCTATATCGAAATCGAGGGTTTTGGTTGAGCCGTCTGCTCGGAGCTTGCGTGTCGCTACAGGGTAGCCGTTGACGATGATTTCTACTTCGACGGCTCGCGTATCGTCGATGCGGCTGCGTTCGATATGCCAGTAGGGTTTTTCGTCGAGTCGACTGGCGCGGATGTTTTCGGTCGTTTCCGTAGGTTGGGGAACGAGTAAGGCGGCGGCGTCCATGGATACGCGGACTTTGCCAGGTTTCTTGAGGTCGAGGTGGCTAATCTTTCCTTGGGATCCGGGCTCGCCGACTGAAACGTCTCCGACTTTGAAATCCATTAGATGACTCATTCCATCGCCAACGTAACTGCGTCCGTTTTTGAGGCCTTGGATCCAGTTTTCGAAATTGAGGGGCTGATTGTCGTCGAGTTCTACGTATACGCGTCCTAGGCCTACCTTGTCGCCATAGATGCAAGGAAAGTCAGTCTCGCCGGAGATGCGCGTTCGCGAACCGCAATTGAGCGTGTGATACCAAATGTTCAGTTCCCAGATCGCTGGCGTATCGACGGTTGAAATGAAGT
>JABITN010000198.1 GCA_018700525.1 Opitutales bacterium | reverse complement strand
GGGGGAACACGAAACAGTGCGCCTTCGTTGGCCATCGCCAGTCCTTTCTTTATGCCGATGACCCATCCGAAAATGATAATTTGAATGGTCGCCAATACGAAGATGAGGAAAGTGCCCACCCAGAAATCGATAGTGTCTAGCGCTTTCAGGTCTTTGCTGAAGTAGACGACGAAGCTGCAGCCCAGGGCGGTGATGATCCCCAGAATCGTAACCGATCGGTGACGATCGATATCCATCGCTTCTTCAAGGAAGGCGATGCCCGGTTGGAGCATCGATAAAGAGCTTGTGACTGCGGCAAGGAATAGCAGAAAGAAGAAAAGAAAGCCGAATAGCTGTCCAGCCGGCATAGACGCGAAGACCATTGGCAACGCGTTGAACCCAAGTCCGAGCGTGGAGCCGGCAGTTCCAGCTATCCCGAGGAAGGTGAACGCGGCGGGTATTGTGATGAGACCGCCGAGACCGACTTCGCAGAATTCGTTGGCCGACGTCGCGGCTAGGCCGCTCAGGACGACGTCGTCTTTTCGTTTCAGATAACTGGCGTAATTGATGATGACGCCGAAGCCGATACTGAGTGAAAAGAAGATTTGTCCGGCAGCGTCGAGCCAGAGTTGGAAATTCAAGAGCTGTTCGCCGAGCGATACGTCGCGAACTCGTAGCAAGCTATCCGCAGCGGCCTCAGTCTTGGCTGTAGCGATAGCGTTCTCGCCAACGACTTCGTTGATCTTGGTCCATATTCCGTCGGCGTTTGGCGCTTCGACGATGGTTTTCACTGGATTCCACATGTAGCCCAGTCCGTTGATTACATTCAAATCGGGCTTGGAGGCGTCTGGCGTTCCAATCGTGAGAACGCGGATCAGGACGACGACTGCCAGAATCATCAACGCGGGCATGGCGTATTTGCAAAAGAGCTCGATGCCGCGCGAGAGGCCTCGGTAGATCAGGATGAAATTGAGGATGAAGACGCAGACAAGGAACCAGCCGACCTGTTTGATTCCGAATCCGAATGCGGAGCCATCAGCTCCAGCTCCTACGAACGAGTCGAAGAACGTGCTGGCCTCACCGCCCGTTTTGAAGTCGAGATTGCCTGCGAGAAAATTGACCGAATACCCCAAGCACCATGCTTCGATGTAGACGTAGTAGGTATAGATCATGACGGGAATCAACACGCCTAGTACGCCAAGGTACTTAAGCCGAGCGCGACCGGTTATCGCGGCTATGATCCCCGGGCTCGAGTAACGGCCCTTTTGGCCGCCGGCTCGTCCCATGGCCCATTCCGCCCAGCAGATGGACAGTCCGATGATTAGGAAAGAGACGAAGTAGGCCAGCATGAAGGCACCGCCGCCATGTTTCGCCGCTAATCCAGGAAAGCGTAGGAAATTTCCGAGTCCAACTGCGCTTCCGGAAACGGCCAGGATAATGCCGATTCGGGAATTCCAGGACTCCGTGGGGTTGGTAGAACTCATCTCAGAGGGTTTTAGGGAAGCGTAGATTGAAGGCCAGGAAAAAGAACATGACGCTGGACTTAGCGGTCAGGAGCTTTCTTTATCTTCTCTCAAGTCCATTATGTTTTCATTAGTCGACAGGTACGTATTTTTCGAGTGGATCAAGATCTTCTGTTTGGTTCTTGGAGCAATGTTCGGGCTGCAGATGATCGTCGAAATCCAGGATAGTTTCACGGATCTGCTGAACTACGACGCATCGGTCGGGCAAGTCGTATTCTACTACCTCGTACTGGCACCGAGCTTTTTGACGCTGTCGGTACCTGCGGCAATCCTAGTATCCATTTTATACGCGCTGGGAATTTTTCATCGTAACAACGAGTTTTTGGCATTTCGCGCCGCAGGAATGAGCGTCTCGAGGATAACGCGTACACTCTGGTTTGCCGGTTTTGCGTTTTCGGCGTCGATGTGGTTTTTGAATGCGAGCTTGATTCCCTGGTCGGTCGAGGCGTCGCGGAAGTTATGGAACGTGTTGGAGTATTCCCATGAAGCGAAAACGGTTGGCGCTGAAAAGGTGGGGTTGGTCTACAACTTGGCATTCGACAATCGGAAGGAGAACCGAATGTGGTTCATCAACCGATACAGCGAATACAAGCAGTTGGGGTATGGCGTATCGGTTTCCATTATGGATGAGGACCGTCATGAAATCCGGCGGGTGACGGCTACAGAGGGCTATTACAGCGAGCTCGACGGCTTTTGGATATTTCTTGAAGGACGTGATAGTAAATTCGCTGCGGCTGATGGGGAAATGCTGAGGACTCTGCCTTTCGAAAGGCTAGAAGCTAAGGAAATCGATGACGATCCTGGTTTGATGCTCCTGTTCGGCGAGCGCCCGAAGGATTTGTCGTTTTTGGAGTTGTCGACAATCACTAAGAGTTTCGCGATTGAAGAGCATCCGAAGGTTCTCGACTATCAAGTGCGATTGCATGCGTTGATGGCGGGAGCGGCGAGCTGTCTCATCGTGACGGGTTTGGCGATTCCGTTTGCGGTGTCTGGGGTTCGAGTAAATCCGGCTGTGGGTATTTCGAAGTCGATAGCATTGTTTTTCGGATACTATATTTTGGTTAATGTTCTCAATTCGCTTGGGAAACAGGAGATCTTGTCCCCGGAGGTCGCGGCTTGGGCTCCCAATGTTTTCATGGTAATTCTAACCTATGTTCTGATCCGCCGCGTGCGGTGAACCGAACGCAACGAAATCACGCTTTATCTTATGAAACGAACGGAAATCGTTACTCTTCTTGCTAGCGAAAATGAACGCGAAAACATCTTGGCTCAAGGCTGGGTGCGGACGCGTCGCGATTCGAAAGATTTTTTCTTTTTGGAATTAAACGACGGGTCTTGCCTGAAGAATGTGCAAGCGGTGGTGACGCGCGACGTGTCTAACTTCGAGGAATTGAAGGGAGTCACTACTGGCGCATCCGTGTCTGTAGTTGGAAACTTGATAGCCTCCCAGGGCAAAGGTCAATCTTGGGAGATCCAGGCTATGGAGGTGACGCTGATCGGGGCAGCGGACGATAGCTTTCCTTTGCAGAAGAAACGTCACTCCATGGAGTTCCTGCGCGAGATCTCTCACTTGAGGCCGCGGGCGAATTTGTTCGGGGCTATTTTTAGAGTTCGGAGTCGTTTGTCATTCTCGATTCATCGGTTTTTCCAAGAGCATGGTTTTTTCTATGTGAATACGCCTATTATCACTTCAAGCGATTGCGAAGGAGCGGGCGATATGTTCAAGGTCACTACGCTTGATATGCACGAGCCGCCTCGCTCGGAAGATGGTTTTTTGGATTTTTCGAGGGATTTCTTCGCCCAACCGACTTATTTAACGGTGAGTGGGCAGTTGGAAGGCGAAGCCTTCGCCACGTCTCTGGGGAAGATCTACACTTTCGGACCGACTTTTCGTGCGGAGGATTCGAATACATCGAGGCATGCCAGCGAGTTTTGGATGGTGGAGCCGGAAATTGCGTTTTGCGACTTGCAGGAGGATATGGATTGGGCAGAGGATTTCGTAAAATGGGTTGTTAAGGATATTCTGGATACTTGCAAAGAAGACTTGGCACTATTCTTTAACTTCGTAGACAAAGGACTTGAAGAGCGTTTGAGCTTTGTTGTGGAGCGCCCGTTCAATCGCGTTTCCTATACCGAGGCTGTGGACATTCTTTTGGCCGTTGACAAGAAATGGGAATATCCGGTGGAGTGGGGAACCAATCTTCAGTCGGAGCATGAGCGTTATCTTACCGAAGAGCATTTTAAGAGTCCGGTGACGGTTTACGATTACCCGAAGGATATAAAACCTTTTTATATGCGCATCAATGACGACGGGAAAACTGTTGCTGCGATGGACGTGTTGGTGCCGGGGATAGGCGAAATCGTAGGCGGCAGTCAGCGTGAAGAGCGCCTGGAGGTTCTGTTGGAGAATATGAAAAAGCATGGGATCAGCGAAGTAGACTACGGTTGGTACGCGGATTTGCGTCGCTATGGTAGCGTTCCTCATTCGGGATTCGGACTTGGGTTCGAGCGACTGTTGATGTTCGTGACCGGAGTGGCGAATATCCGTGATGTGATTCCCTTTGCTCGTACCCCAGGTAGCGCGTAATCGAGCCGGGCGATGAGTCGATCTATTCAATTTTACAATCGTCACACCGGAGCTCTGGAGACGGAAACGATATACGGAGAATCGTATTTGCGATGGACCTACGAGAATCCGTTCGGGCGTTTAGCGTTGAATGTTCTCGTTAAGCGTTCGCTTTTCAACGCTTGGTATGGCTGGCGAATGGATAGACCGGGAAGTCGCGGCAAGGTGGAGCCGTTTATCGATCAGTACGAAATTGACATGGGGGAGTGCCGCCGAAGTGGCGATTCGTTTGAGACGTTCAATGATTTTTTCTATCGAGAATTAACGGCCGAGGCACGGCCGATCGCAAGGGGTGATGGTATTGTGAGTCTTCCGGCTGACGGTCGACATATGGCGATTCCGGATTTGTCGCGCGTGGAGAGCATTTATGTGAAAGGGCAGGCATTCGAATTGGAAACCTTCTTGGGGAGTGATGAATTGGCTGGTCGGTTTTCTGGTGGATCGGTCGTGATTTCTCGTTTGTGCCCGGTGGACTACCACCGATTCCATTCGCCGGTCTCAGGAACGTTAGTCGAGCAACGCGAAATTGATGGTTCGTTGTACAGTGTAAGCCCGATTGCTTTGTGTCGAAAAGTCGGATACTTGTGGGAAAATAAACGCGTATTGACTACAATTCAGACGGAAGCGTATGGCTTGGTTGCATTTGTTGCCATCGGCGCTACGTGCGTGGGTCGTATTCATATG
>JABITN010000263.1 GCA_018700525.1 Opitutales bacterium | reverse complement strand
GCTATTTTCTGGATTTTGCCGACGATGTTTTCGAGAAGTAGGCTATAGCCGGATTGTAGGATGGGTCGCTGACCCGTCAACCTATGCACGACTGTCGCCTCAGTGAGACGACCTACATCGGATTGAGCCGTAGTCGAAAATCTATACACTGCGCCACGCCCGGAGGTCGTTGCCCAATCTTGAACGCTATTCAGTCATGGGGATGTGGGGATGCATTTGTACAAGAGAAACCCCATTTGTGTGCTTGTATCGGAATGATCGTTGAAACGTAAATTTAAAGGGGAACATTATTGGTCCCTAATGCAATTACTAGTCCAATCGATCTAACTGCGGGGGAATTACATATGAACCCTAAAAATTAAACGAAACTATCCTATGAGAACTACCCTATTTGATCATTCAGAGATTACCCAGTACGGTAAACTCTACGAGCAAGGCTCGACTAAGAAGAAATGGCTCGGCATGTTTGCCGCTGTTTTAACGCTCAGTTCAATGGGTGTCCAGGCCCAGGACGAAGACGAAGATGTCTTCGAGCTGAGTCCGTTCTCCATTGATGCGTCGGACAATCAAGGCTACGCCGCAACTTCGACTTTGGCAGGTACCCGCTTGAACACGAATTTGAGGGACATCGCGGCTTCAATAAGCGTTGTTACGAAGGATTTCCTGGAAGATAGCTCGTCTACGGATTTGAAGGAGCTGCTGATTTACACGCCTAGTACGGAAGTTATTGGGCCTTTGGGCAATCTTGCCAACGAAGGCGGACGAAGCGGCGAAAATACGGTCACTGAGATATTCGATAGGCTGAGTCCCACCACGCGCGTTCGAGGTTTAGCGTCTGCAACGCTTACGCGAAACTTGTACGAAAGCAGTCTTCCTATGGATTCTTACAACGTAGACCGCGTGACTATGAATCGCGGGGCGAATTCCATATTGTTCGGTGTTGGCAGTCCGGCAGGCATCATCGACACAACTAACATCGCACCCGTTTTCAGGGACGCTACTGAGCTAACGGCTCGAGCGGGTTCCTATGGCTCATACCGAGGTACCTTCGATTTGGAAAGAGTTCTCATTGAGGACAAAATGTCTGTTCGAATAGCAGGGCTGATGGAAGACACTAAATACCAGCAGAGACCTGCGTTTGAGAGAGATAAGCGCTTGTTCGCTACCCTGAGTTGGAGGCCGACCGATACCCTTTCTATCAATGTGAACACGGAGCAGGGAGATATCGACTCGAACCTGCCCAGACAGTTTCCTTTGGCGAACATGGTTAGTATTTGGTTTGATCCGCTTGCCCGTCCAGACGGCTTGGTTCAGCCGACTCACAATGCTCTCGCCACAAAAGCGAATGGCACATATGGAAGATCCTATAATGGACCAAATCCTGCAATCTTTGTACCTCAGGTAGCTTGGTCGGAATCCGGTTCGGGCAGCGTTAACACAAGCTTAAATGCGAACGGGACAGCGGGCATGCTAAACCTTAAACAGCCTTTCTGGCACCCGGCAGGGAGCCCTAACCGGCAGGCAGACTGGTGGGCATCTATTCGTGGATCGGGTCGTAATCAGGAAATCTGGAACGGAGGCGTAAACTCTGAAATCTCGGGTGAATTCACTAACAACCAAATTACGGATACATCTATAATCGATTTTAGAAATCATTTGATCGATGGAGATACGAAAGGTGAATCTTTAAAATTCGATACATACAATGCATCGATAGAACAATTATTTTGGGAAAATAACATCGGGATTGAATTGTCCTATGACAAACAAACCAATTCGGCTCAGAATCATAGACTGCTCGCTGGTGGCCGTTCGGATGCGCTTCAGATTGATCCAACGGAAATACTGCCTGACGGCTCTGTAAACCCTAATTTGGGTCGCCCTTCAGTTGGATTCAACAACGGTTCTTGGAGTAAAACAGATAATGAAAGTAATGTCTTTCGCACTACTGCTTTCATAAAACTGAATGCTTCCGAACGGACGGATGGGCTGATCAGCAAGCTTGTGGGAAACCACACGATTACCGGGCTTTTTGAAACGAGGGAGGCGAGCAGTTACAATCGTAACGGCCATCTGTACAAGTGGGGAAGCGACTATGCTGAATTTGGCACGTATACGAACGGGAAATATGTGCACGCCAGTCTTCCTCGCGTGAGCGGGCACCGCAATTTTGGTGGGATTGTTTATCTGGGCGATTCTCTCTATGGAGCGTCAACTCCAGTCGGCGCTAATCTTCAGGGGAGTATTCCTACGCTCGAGGTAGAAGATTCCTACACCATCACGGTGCACAATCCTAAAACCGACGCCTGGGAAAACAGAAGTTTTTCAGTTGAAAAAAATCCGAGCACCGGGGGATCCAAGAGTCGTTTGGAGCGGGATTCCGAAGCGCTGGTTGTCAGTAGCCGTTTCTGGGATGATCATATTGTCGCGACCTATGGCTGGCGTAAGGATAGCCTCAATTCGTTTGCGGAAAACGCGCCGATTACGTCTCCCGGTCGATACCCGATTCTTGACGACCCCGATTTCCAAGTACTGGATACGTCGAGCGGGTCGGAAGATAGCGATACTACATTTTCATGGGGAGTAGTTGGACATGCTCCTAAGGCCTGGGTCGAGAATCTACCGGTTAGTTCGCTCAGCGTGCGTTACTCGACTGCGGAAAATCGAGTCGCCAGCGCCACTGTTCGCCACGATCTTTTTGGTCGCGAATTGGCCTCTCCTCGAGGTGAAACGGAGGAGCATGGAATTTCGTTTGGACTATTTGAAGACCGGGTTTCCGTTACGGCGACCTGGTATGAAACCGTTCAGTCTTTGAGAACGGAAACCCGTTTATCCGCTCTTAATGGATTGCTCCCATTCGTGCTCAATCGAGTCGGGGAAAACGCTCGTGCGGTTATCGATGAAAATTTCTACGAGCAGGATGATATCGAAAACTTGGCAAACTATCCTGCTGAGTCAGCAGAGATCATACAGGCTTGGGATATTCGGGACGATGGAACGGGAACCGGCACCTTGATCTGGGATCGTCCATCCGGTCTGGCAACCACCAGCGATGGGGTCTCAGAAGGATTCGAACTCGAGGCGGTTGGAAGCATTAATTCTAATTGGACTATTTCCTTGAATGCGAGTAAGACAAAGGTATCGAATAGCAATACAGCTCCCGAGTATCAGGAATACCTTTACGGAGATACCAATCGAGCCGCTCTATGGGGGCAGGATCAATTCGGGAAATATCCTTCCGCCTTGGGCAATCTCTTCACCATTGGTGAACGGATCGATCTCATCTACTTGAGTCCTTTCAATCTGGCAAGGCAGCAGGATGGCGCTGGATCCATCGACCAGATTCGTGAATGGCGGTTCAATATGTTTACCAACTACCGGTTTGAATCGGATAGTAAGCTGAAAGGCTTCACGGTCGGAGGGGGTGCTCGTTGGCAAGATGAAGCTGCCATCGGTCATCCTCAAATATTCGATAGTGCGCTAGATGGGTTTAAGCCCGATATCACGAACCCGCACTTTGGGCCGAGCGAATTCAATATGGATGGTTTTGTGCGGTATAAAAAGCGCCTTTGGGACGACAAGGTCGATATGACGCTGACTCTGAATATCCGGAATCTATTGGATGATGATGACTTGATTCCCGTTGCGGCGAATCCGAACGAAGCATCGATGGGACTTGTCGCTGTTTGGCGGATACCAACTGAACGTACCTATTCACTGACCGCGAAGTTTAATTTCTAATAGTTTGTTAGAGTAGTTTGTTTGAGCCAGCTCTGTCCATTTGTGGGCTGAGCTGGTTTTTTTTGGTTTAGGGATGGGGTTGTCGCCTCGGCGGGCGACCTGCATCTAAATATTGTAGGACGGGGCGCTGACCCGTCAGCTGTCTTGGGGTAGTAGGATTGACCTGTCAGCTCATTTTGATTGAATGGCCTCTTATGCGACCTCCTCGTGTAGGGAACGTATGGATGAATAATCCAACGTATTTCGTTACTACCTGCGTTGAACAGCGAAAACCTGTTTTGGCATGCGACGAAGTGAGGAAAATTTTGGTAGAGGAATGGGCGATGGCATTAGATCGTTATTCTTGGGCGATCGGTCGCTACGTGATAATGCCGGATCATATACATTTTTTCTGCTCGAGTTTAGAGGAGACGACACGAATGAGCCTCTTTATCGGTAGATGGAAAGAATGGACCTGTAAATCGATCCGAAAGCGTACATCTATGGGAGACTTTCGGTGGCAAAAGGCCTTTTTCGATCATTTGCTTCGAAATCATGAGTCTCGTTCCGAGAAATGGGACTATATTCGAAGCAATCCAGTGAGGGCGGGTTTGGTGAAGGTGGCGGAGGATTGGCCTTTTCAAGGCTTTGTTGATTTCGAGTAGGGGCTGTCGCCTCGGAGCGGCGACCTACATTGGGAGAGTTGTAGGACGGGGCGCTGACCCGTCAGCTGCCTATCCGCGTTGCCACATGGGCAAATGCATTTGTCCATTGGTTTGACAGGCCTATAGTTGGTACTCTTCCTTTTTAGAACCCCTTATTCTTCTCCTCGCTTTCCGCAAATGAACATCTCCGTCATCGATCTCTCTATCG
>JABITN010000102.1 GCA_018700525.1 Opitutales bacterium | reverse complement strand
TGCTCAGATTTTGCTTTTTCGCCCTCTATAGCTTCCTGGTGACTTCAATAGATTTTGTCGCTGTTTTTTGAATACGGGAAGAAGCGTTTCTTCAATATACGAGAACGCCTTATCAACCCCGTCTTTCTCGTAGATGACGCCAATCTTCGCTTCCATCAAAGTCGGCTCCCCTGTACAGGCTAGAAAACGGTTGGAAGTCATTCCCGTGAAGACCTCTATTCGTTCGCTAGGAGCAATATCCGTCTGCCTCAGAATCCACTCGCGAGCGAATAGGGCGAGGACTGCGTCGCCAATCCAAGCCTTGGTCCGTTTCTCCGTTTCATCCATAGGGCTCAAAAAAATGTAGCCTTCCTCAAAAGCCAATCCAAAACATCGTCCCAATTCCAGCTTGTCAAAATGCTCTTTACCGCCAATCTTAAATCATCAGGTGTTCCATCCTAGGGAATTCCTCCACCCTTCCCATGAAGATTAAACACGTTTTCGCCAAACAGATCGATTTTCCAATGGGCGGGAAGGTCTGGAATCCAGCCCTGACCTTTAACGCTAAGGAAATTGTATTCATTTTCGTCGAGACCGACACCGGAATTCTAGGCGTGAGCGAAGTCTGGTCGTTCTACGGTAGCGCAAGATCGATCGTCGATACGATCAACCACGACATCGCCCCGCTTGTTACCGGAGAAGATCCGCACTTCACCGAACGCATTCGGCACCGCATCGCCGGGATAGCCCCGATTGGGACGCTCGAAGGAGTCTTGATAAACGCTTTGAGCGGACTCGACAACGCCCTGTGGGATCTTCGGGCGAAGCTTTTGAACACGCCTTTGTATCAATTGCTCGGAGCTTATTCGGATAGCGTCTACACTTATGCGAGCGGAGGGCTTTATGGACGGGACAAAACGATCGACGACCTTAAGGCCGAGGTTACCGGATACATTGATCAAGGATTTAGCGGAGTGAAAATCAAGATTGGCGGCGTCCCCCAACGGGATGACCTCGAGCGTATTTCAGCAACCCGCGAAGCGATCGGTCCCGATGCCCGGCTGATGATCGACGCCGTGCATGCCTATAATGTGCCCGAGGCGCTCTCACTGGCTGCCAAAGCGCAGCAACACGATATTTATTGGTTCGAATCGCCCATAGCCCTAGCCGACAACGCGGGTCATGCAGTGATTAACGCCCGTGCCGGCATTCCGGTATGCGCCAATGAATCGCTTTACGGTTGCCAAAATTTCAACGATCTAATCAGTCGACGCGGAACCGAGTACGTTCATCTCGACCTTTGCGCCTGCGGAGGCATTACCGAAGCCCGCAAAATCTCTGCGATTGCAGAAGCACATGGCTTGCCTGTAACGCTCCATTCGGCGAACTCGGTATGCCTCTTCTCTGCTAGTATTAATTTTTCAGCCACACTGTCGCAATGCGATTCAGTCGAATACCATCAAGTTCACCAATGGCTAAGAGCCTACGCTCCTGAGGCCACCATGGCCTTGACCGATGGACCTTACGTTAAGCCACTTGAAGCGCCCGGAATCGGAATGGATTTCATCACCCCGGATTTCATCGACAAGATCGCCGCAGAAATTGCTTCCGATTTACCTGCAGATTAACTCGAAAAACCGAGAGACCCCGCTTCTCTGAACTTAGAAATTCGGAGGGGTTTCGCCTGCGGCGAAAGCGTAAATCGCTAAGGCCCGACCTCAGCCCTCCACGCCATTCGACAAGCTCATAACTCTGAAGTTATCAAGCGGGCAGGCACCTTTTTACCGACCTCATGCCAAAATTTCGAAGCCGGCTTCTGCAAAAGGCTGTTGAATTTTATGCGTATTCTAATCATGACGCTTATTTCGAATCCAATCCTCTAACACTTCATGAAAAAATCGTATCGTCGCCCAGCTAACCTGAAACCTGCTATTTTAATCGCATCCTGTGCGAGCCTCTTCCTCCTAGGTCTTGCCTATTTTGCAGTAGGAGCTGAAAGCGTTCCCACTTGGACGCTGTTTCTGGGTCGATTTCATCCCGCCCTCCTGCACTTGCCGATTGGATTTCTAGTCGTCCTTGGGGTCATCGAATATTTAGATAGCTCAATGGGAGGCCCCCGAATCGGTAAAGCCTGCGAGATTGTCTTAAAGTACACCGCATACGTTTCCACCCTCGCTGCCGTGCTCGGCATCCTGCTTGCCCTAGATGGTGGCTACAATGACGACCTGCTCGCACGACACCGCTGGCTCGGTTGTATTACCGCAGTCTCGGTTTTTTGGCTAATCGTCCTACGTACCCGTGCTCGCGACCGCAGACGCAACGGATTTTCGATCCCCTATCATGGGGCTCTCGGAGCAACGATTATCCTTCTCCTCGTGGTTGGTCACGACGGTGGAACGCTCACCCACGGTTCCGGTTACCTAACGAAATACCTTCCCAACCCGATCAAAAGCGTAATCGGGATGGAGCTGGAAAAAGAACCAGGATCAAATGGCTTCAAAGTTGCAGACGTTTACCAAGACATTATTCACCCCATTTTCGAAGAAACCTGCATAGCATGCCACGGGGTTGATAAATCGAAAGGCGACCTCAGACTCGACTCTTTCGAATTGGCCATGCAAGGCGGCGAGCTGGGCGACACCATTGTTCCGGGCGATATAGACGCCAGTGAAATAATCTACCGATTGCACCTAGATTTAGACGACGACGAACGCATGCCTCCAGAAGGCAAGCGTCAGCCAAGCGATTCCCAAATCGCCATTCTCGAATGGTGGGTAGAAAGCGGCGCTCCAGATGCTGGACTCCTATCCGAGCTCGAACTACCCGAGACCATCGAGGCCGCAATAAACGCCCAACTCGAGCAACCCGCTTTCGTTGCGGAAGCTGAAACCATGGTTGCTGAACTAGACGTTCCTAGCTGGGAAGAGATAGCGGCCACTGTCGCAGAACTTCAAGAAGATCCGCGTATCAATGTGCAACCGATCGCCCTCGATTCCCCATTGATTCGGGTCAAGTCCCCCTTTGGCGAAAGCAAATTCGATGACGAAGCTCTCGCTATGCTCGCACCCGTCGCAGCGAATATAGCCGAGCTCGAAATTGGCTTCAGCAATATAACTAACGAAGGACTAGCCACCCTATCGGGAATGCATAATCTGGAACGTCTCTATCTGCAAAAGACGACGATTTCCGATGAAGGACTCGAACACGTCGCCAATCTTGAAAACCTTCGCTATTTGAATCTCTACGGTACGCAGGTAAGCGATGATGGGCTTGAGTACCTCGAAGATCTCGACCAACTGCAAAGCCTTTATTTGTGGGAGACTCAGGTAACCTCTGAAGGCGCCGAAGCCTTCAGATCCAATGCTCTCGACCAATCCCAGATCAATGCCTGGGAAGAAGAGATTCAAGCCCTCAAGCAGAAGATCAACCAATCCGGCGTTCTTGTCGAAACAGGTGCCGAAGCCGGCCCGAGTTCCTAGCCTCTCCGTTTTCATTCAAAGCCAATAAGGACGGATCACTCTGGGCTGAGACGAGTCGCTCGCATCTGCCCCGTATTCGCTTTTCATGGTTGGCGATCTCCCAATGTGTCCCCATATCATTGCCCCTCTGATGGACTACAAAAGGTCCATTATATTCTCGAGCCTTTCATTGACTCAAACGCGGCCCCGGGGGTTTAAATTAAAGCGAATGAGGGCCTCGCGTCAAAACGCCTCGAAGTCGAAACTCCGAGGCGTAGGTTAAAGTAGGTTTTCCAGAAATGCTTCCGCCCCGATTGTCTCCAATTATTCAATCACTTTCATGACTCCGCGCATCATGATGTGATGCCCGGGGAAGGTGCATACGAATTGATAGTCGCCTGGCGTATGCGGCGCCACGAATTCGAATACTTGCTCTTCCTTATTCTCAAGCAGATTCGATGCGAATAGGATTTTGTCGCTCTCCGGAACATAACCCATTTCGAATCCCTTCGCGCCCATAGCCAAAGCAGCCATCCCGACCTCGTCCGCCGCGCCTGGTTGGACCATGACGAGATTGTGATTCATAAAATCCGGATTGAAGAAGGTCAGCTTAACCTTCTTGCCTGCCTTCACGACAAACTCCTCAACGTCGAACTGCATCTTCTCGACGATCGTTCCAATCCGCACTTCGGTCAGTTCAGCCGTGTCTGAAACTACTCCAGACTTCAATTTGGGCACTTCCTTCTTCGACGCTTTCACGACCACAAGCCCTGCTCCTCCGGTCGTATCCACTGTATACCAAAGATGCTCTACTGTTTTCGCTGCATTTCGGGCATGCGGTTCTGGGGATTCAAGAACGATATTCAGGAGATCGTCATTGATAACGTTGTGCTGTTGGTGAAGCCAAAGCGCTTCCAAGAAATGATGAGCGTCTTCTTTGCTCTTCGAATCGAATTGCCCAACCCACTTATTGGCTGCCGCAATAACGTTGCCTGAGTCGCGAGCGCTCAATTCGACGCGAGTGCGGTGACGCACCCCATCGATTGGATGCTCCAAATTCTTCATTAATTGAGCCAACGACGCGCCGGCGATCTTTACCGCCTTCTGCAGCGGTTTCTCGGTCGATACCATCCGGTAGATACGTCCGTGTTTGTGATCCCGATTCGGGTCGCGGATATTGTGCTGCATATGGCCGATGATTACATTCTGCCAATCGGAAATATACAAAGCGCCATCTCCTCCGAAAACCGCATCGGAAGGTCGGAAGTTTTTATCCGTGCTGTATAGCAGGTCCGCGGCAGGTTCACCCCAAACTTCGCCAGACTGAGGACCGCGCTCCAGAGCGTACTGCTTTAGACCGAGATAGCCGATCGTATTGCAAACGAGGATGTTGCCTTGCATCGAATCAGGAAAATTCGAGCTGGAAATGATCGCATTGGCCGCCACTGGACGAACTTCTTTTTTGAAAAGTTCATGCATTTTGAATGAGTTCGCTTCGGGACGAACTTGATAGGTTCGCCCAGAAGTACCGTCAGTAGCGTAATGATAACCCCAGCGGTCGAAGGCGATACCGTGTGAATTCGGCCGATTTTCAGCGTGGAAGCTGATCGCATGACGGCGAGGATCGAACCGATACATGCCGGATGATGCCGTAGACAAAGGAGCTCCCCATGGGTGCTCGAATGCATTGCGAAGGAAAATCCCGCTCTGCCAGTAGATTGCTCCGTCCGGCCCGTATACGAAATTGTTAGCGGAGTGATGCGTATCCGCCGAGCCTGTACCCTGTAAAAGTACGATACGTTCGTCAGCTACGTCGTCGCCGTCCGTGTCCCTTAAGAACAAAATCTCCGGTTGGCTAGCGATGATAACGCCTCCATTCCAGAATTCGAAAGCGATCGGGTTATGTACCTTCGCGAAAGTGACCATCTTGTCCGCCGATCCATCGTTATCCTCGTCCGAGAAAATCAGAATACTATCGCCCATTTCCTTGAGCGGCTCCCACTTAGGATAAGTCTGCCAAGCCGCCGCCCAAATGCGGCCCTTGCCATCGACTTGCATTTGAACCGGGTTGACTAGTTCAGGAAAGCGAGACTCGTCCGCATAAAGATTCACTTTGAATCCATCCGCAACTTTCATGCTAGAGATCGCTGTATCTCCCGTCTTGTAAGTCGTCGAACCTTCTTTCTCGGCATTCGAACTCTTGCTGCCGCCGCCCACATTGGAGATGACTCCGATTGGCTGAGGAACATTGCGATCATCTACGGCCGATTGCTCGATATCCCCTTTGGCAACGGCCCAAATCCGCTTGTCGCGATTGGCAGTCATCACATCGAGCATCGTAAGCTCATGCTTCAAAATTTCAGCGTTGGATTGCTCATTCACGAAGGTCAGTGTCGAGCGCCCTCCCCAAACGTCATTGCCGTCGGTAGCCCGGAATCGATTGTACCAATGCCAATTCTTGTCGAGCACCGCTTCATGCAACTGAGCAAGCGAGCGATTCGCGACCACGCGTTTTCCAAGCAATTCACGAGCAATTACTTCGGCAACCTGACGGTTGCCCTCTGAATTTAAATGAACGCCATTGATCGTCAACGGTTCGGAACTGCTATCGTAGAGCTCTTGTGTCGCGGAGAAAAGATCTACGAAGGTTGCTCCTCTCGATGCCGCAATCTCGCCAATTGCAGCAGTGTATATGGCTAGACGGGCATTGTTTTCACTGCCGTCCGGCAAATTTGAATTATTCAAATCCTCGTGGGCGATTGGCGAAAAAAGCACCAGTTTAGGCGAACTCGACCCGTTCGGCTTCAGAGCCAAATAATGATCGATCATCTTCGTGTATCGATGTTTAAATGACGCTAATTTCGCAGTGCCTCCAAACGATTCGTTATAGCCGTAGAAGACGAAAAGCGCATCTGCTTCGGAAAGAGCCAAATAGGACTCCATTGGAGTGAAGCCTTTATTTCGAGGCTGGTTGTCGATTTCGTCACCGGTAAACCCGAAATTGCGAAAGACCAATTGCTGATCGGCCAAACGGCTTTGAATGAGGGTTTCCAGCCAACCGTCATGCTGCATCCGGTCAGCAAGCCCACTGCCAATGTAGCAAATACGATCGCCGTCTTCGAATCGGAAATCCGCTTGCGCGCTTGAGGCTGCAACGAGAGCAATCGCAGCGTGCCATAGTGGTCTAAGAATTGAGTTCATATGATTTTTTTAAGTTTAGTAGGGTTGATAACGGGAATCACATCCTAACGGTTGAGATTCCGCTCTATGAAGCCTTCTTGTCCAGTCTAACTTGGCTCAAATGGGCAATTATTTGCATCAGCATTCGTTTGACCCTATCCACTACAATTTCTAGTCAACGATTGACTCTGGTTCTTATGCCGAACCTAACAAACGACGACGCCTTGCGACTGAAATACATCAGACTAATCGAGAATTCCCATTGGTTCCCCTCTTCAATTCGCTATTCGAAGATTGATACTCACAGGCCATTCGTTTTTCCTCCGAACATGCCACATCAATCCAATAATCGTCGTAATTTTCTTAGAACCGTTGCCGCACTTGGAGCCTCAAGCATACTTCCCACCTTCGCCCTAGCCGACCCCCATGCAAGCGCTTCCTTAAAAGGAAGACTCTACAAAACGCTTAAAATCAGAATGGTCAAAATTCCCGATATTTCTCTAGTCGAAAAATTCATTGCCGCGAAAACCGCTGGTTTTTTGGGGATCGAAATGAATTCGCCCGGCATGAATGTTGCGATGACCAAAGCCGCAATCGCCGCTTCCGGCCTGCCAGTTGACGGTACGGTTTGCAGCACTCATTGGAAAATTCGTCATTCAAGCCCCGATGCTTCCGTTCGAGCTCAGGCTCTCGCAGACTTGAAGCAAGCCATTCGCGATACTCACGCAGTTGGTGGGCATACGGTCCTATTGGTCGTAGGTCATGGCGACGATGGACCAGTCTCGGAGATCCGTCCGCGTTCCATCGATAACATTAGAAAAGCTATTCCTCTCGCAGCCGAACTCGGCATCTCCATTGTCATCGAAAATGTTTGGAATCGCTTTCTTTACGATCATGAAGGCGATTCGAATCAATCCGCCGCAGATTTCGTAAGCTATATAGATAGCTTCAACTCACCCTGGGTGGGCATGCAATTCGACATTGGCAATCATTGGAAATACGGCGCCATGGGCGATTGGATACGCCAACTCGGCAAGCGCGTCAAAAAACTAGACGTCAAAGGCTTCTCTCGCCAGGAGGGCAAATTCACTCAGATCGGCGAAGGCGACATCGACTTTGCCGACGTCCGCAAAGCGTTAATCGAAATCGACTATCATGGATGGGTGGCAGCAGAAGTTAAGGGAGGAGATTTGGAAGCCCTTGAAACGATTTCCAGGCAAATGGATCGAGCATTCGGCATCTAAAGATGCCTTTTCAGGCAGCTTAAGGAGATCGTCGACAATTACGCGTCCTTAAACGGACTACGATCATCGGGAATACTCTTCAGGAGTGCTTTCAATGTTGCGAACTCCCCGGGGCGCAACGCCAGCTGATCGATCTCCTCCGAGGGATCTTCGCCTACGTTATAAAGTTCGTATACAGGACTTCCGAGTCCAATTCGAACCAGTTTCCAGTCACCTTGAAGAACGCTTTGCTTTCCGCCATGCGATCAATCGCAGGCGTATTCAAGGTCTCTTGACCGTAACATCCTAAATCGCCATAGTCGAGATTATCAGCTAGGATGTAAATTATATCGGGCCGATCGGCAGCCGACACGCCAACCGCAAACAAAAGCAACGCGATTATCGAGATTCGATTCATATGCGGATATGGTAGTGTTTTCTGAGATTCAGAATGTCGGAGCCTCCCATTCGTCATACAACTCCGACTTGTGCCAACTTTTTTGAGTGTGTGGAGATTGCTTCGCCTTAACCGGTCCACGCTGCCTTTCCGGCGCCATATCCGTTTCTTCAGCCACCTTCTGCCAGAGCGTAGACAGCCTTTTCATTTTTTCCGGATGCTGTTTAGCCAGGTCGTGTTGTTCCACTCGGTCGTTCGCTATATTGTAGAGCTCCCAGGCATGACCGTAAAAGCTAACCGCTTTCCAGTCTCCTTGACGAATCGCGCGACAATTCGAAAATTGAAAATACAACCAATCGTGCCCATCCCGCTCCTTGCCTTTGAAAAGCGGCAGGAGCGTCTTCCCCTGTAAGGGCTCTATTGCTTCGCCAATATAGTTTGTCGGATAGGACGCATCGCCAACATCGATACAAGTCGCCATCAGATCTATCAAGTGACCGGGACTCGCTTCCCACGAACCGGGATTGGCGATTTTTCCAGGCCAGTTCACAATCAGAGGCGAAGAAATCCCTCCCTCGTGTTGAGTTTGCTTGTAGTGCCGCAAGGGCGTATTGCCCACTGTTGCCCAGCTTGCATCGTAGAGATAATACGAGTCCGCTTCCCAAGGTGGAATATCCGTGCTCTTGCTACGTTCAAATGGACAGGCTCCATTGTCCGAGCATAGCATGATCAAGGTGTTCTCCAATTGACCCTTATGCTTCAAATAGGCAATCACGCGGCCGATGTTCTGATCCACTCGATCAACCATCGCGGCAAATATAGCCATTCGAAAACTTTCCATCTCCTGCTCTTCCGAGCTCAAGTCGTCCCAAGCTTTCATGTGATCAGGCAATGGAGGCAATTCCATATCCGCTGGAAATACTCCAAGACGTTTCTGTTTTTCAAAGCGCTCTTTTCGAATAACATCCCATCCCGTATCATAACGGCCTAGATATTTCTGAATATCTTCTTTCGGGGCCTGTAATGGGTAGTGAGGCGCGTTAAACGCAATGTAGTGGAAAAATGGTTTCTTTTGTTCAAGCGCCTGATCGATGAAATCCATCGCGTAATCTACATTCGCGTCGGTCGTATAAAAGTTTTCATCAAACTCATTCCACGGTTTTCCGTTCAGGCGGAATGTATCGTCACCTTTGAAGAAATCCGTCGCCCCGGACAAATGCCCGAAATACCGGCTAAAGCCATGATCGGTTGGTTGGTCTTCGAGATGCCATTTTCCGGTCATCGAAGTCGCGTAGCCCGCCTCTCCGAGTGTCTCCGCAATCGTGACCGAACGGTCTAGCGCTGCATTGCCCGCTTGGTTGGTGTACAGTCCAGTAAGCAGACATACTCGCGACGAGTGACATTTCGCAGTATTGTAAAATTGCGAAAAACGAAGCCCCTCCGACGCCAGGCTATCGATATGCGGCGTCTCGATTTCGCTTCCGTAGCATCCGAAGTCGGAAAAGCCCAAATCATCGACCATCATAAGCAGAATATTGGGGCGCTCCTCGCCAACGCAAAGCTGACCCACCGCAAGATTAATCAGCGCCCCAATCAAAAATGAAAACCGGTAATTCTTAGGAAACATAACTACGAAGTATTGATTGATCATCCATCGCTTGGCCAGCGAGTTATTCTGCATTGCCAAGCTTTTTCGGTGGATTGGACAATCGAACCGAGATACTCCCCCGAAACCCCTTGTCACGGCGGATTTATTTTTGTACTTTTTCGCCATGAAATCATTCAACGCGTGGCTTTTGTGTATTGACCAAGGCGGTCAGCTCTATCGGCTATTCGAGCACATACCAAATTTAATGTTCTTTTTGAAGGATAAGGAAAGCCGCCTCATCATGGGAAATCACCGCTTTCTTGAACACTGCGGATTCGCAACAAACGAAGCGATCTTCGGTAAATCCGACCGAGATATATTCCCTGAATACATGTCCGAGAAATTTCGCAGCGACGATCAAACCGTTATCCAATCGAAATTGCCACTTCTGGATCTGGTTGAGCTTTTCCCCACGAGAAATCGCTTACCCGAGTGGTTCGTCACCCACAAATACCCGCTATTAAGGCCGAACGGCGAAGTTGAAGGGATTTGCGGTATTGTTCAAAATCACGAGCCTGCAAAGGAAGACATTGACGACCCAGTCATTAAAATGGTCCGAACCATCAAGCAAAACTATGCTTCCAGTCTCTCGATTCCAGAACTCTCGAAACAAGCCGGAATTTCCCAGCGTCAGCTCGAACGCCTTTTCAAGAAGCGATTTAGGGTGAGTCCTCGCGAATACATCATTCAGCTCCGAATCCTGATCGCCGCGGATCAACTCAGTCAAAGCCGTAGGAGCATCACCCAGATTGCCCTCGACTGCGGATTCTATGATCACAGTTCATTTACCCGCTATTTTAGGCGCAACATGGGGTGCACGCCCCTAGCTTATCGAAAAGAGCGTTCAAGCCAAATTCGCTGAAACCAAATAGGGGTTTCCAAACGTCTGATAACAGTAGCCCTATTCGCTCGCGGTCCCGATAATGAACGATTCGCAAACCCTTAACTATCTCTATGAAAGACTGCCTTAATCGTACGCTTCTTCCCTTGGCAATTCTCGCGCTTTCCGTAGCGCCCAATCTCATTTTCGCGGGCGACTCTTGGACGAATTGGCGTGGACCGACGCAAAATGGAACGGTTCCTGGCGCTAAACCGCCCACTGAATGGAGCGAAGATAAGAACGTAAAGTGGAAGGTAAAGGTTCCCGGGTCCGGACTTGCCACCCCAATCGTCTGGAAAGACCGTATTTTTCTACTGAGCGCCATCGAGCAGGCCCCGAAAGTTTCCGACCAAGAAAACGCTCCCAAACCTCCCCCGGTTGTCGAACGCCCGAGACCGAGAGGCGGAAATGTCGCCAATTCCAACGGCGATCGCCCTCGCCGGCCTAACCGAGGAGGACCCGGTGGCAGAGGGGGTCCAAGAGGGCAAGGAGGCCCTGGCCCCCAGAAAGAGCATGCTTTTCAAATTCTCGCGTTGAATCGGGATTCCGGCGAAGTCATCTGGAGTCAAACCGCCCGCAAAGAAACGCCCCACGAAGGTCATCATCCTACTCATGGGTTCGCTTCCGGCTCGCCAGTCACCGATGGTCAACACCTGTGGGTGTCCTTTGGTTCGCGAGGGATTTTCTGTTACGACCTCAATGGCGCTGTCGTCTGGGAAAACGATCTAGGGAACCTGCGTACGCGTAATGGATTCGGCGAAGGCACTTCGCCCGTGATCGCGGGAAACTCATTGCTTGTCTTATGGGATCAAGAAGCACAATCCTATCTGATAGCTCTCGACAAGAAAACGGGAAAGGAACTGTGGAGAACCGAACGCGACGAACCTACATCCTGGACCACCCCCGTCGTGGTCGAAGTTGACGGCATCTCCCAGGCAATCGTAGCCGGAGCGAATAAAACGCGTAGTTACGACACCCAAAATGGCCAACTCATATGGGAAGCTGCAGGCTTAACGGCGAACATCATTCCCACACCCGTTGTCGATGATGAATTTGTGTACTTAGTTAGTGGATACAAAGGTCGTTCGGTTCAGGCGATCGACCTAGGCTCCAAAGGCGACGTCACGGACTCGGCAAGCATTGCATGGAGTGCTCTGCACAGCGCTCCCTACGTTGCGTCCCCCGTTTTATCCGGCAATCGCCTTTTCATGAACAAGGGAAACGACGCTTACCTCACTTGCTTCAACGCCAAAACGGGCGAGGTTTTCTTCCAAGATGAAACCCTAGAGGGGATACGCGGGATTTATGCTTCCCCCATATCCGCAAACGGGCATCTCTATGTTTTAGGAAAAGAAGGCGTATCGCTCGTACTCAAAGATTCCGAAACGTTCGAAATCGTATCCAAGAATCAACTCGACGACCCTATTGATGCTTCACCCGTTATCGTCGGCAACGATCTTCTCATTCGAACGCACACGCACCTCTACTGTATTTCCGAAGATAGTTAGCTAAGCGGACGTGGCGTTATTTCGCGATATTCGCCTCGCCCGTCCAAACATTATCCCAGTCTAGGAACACCGAATCCGCCGATATCGTGACTTTGTAGACTCGGCTGTAGCTGATTCTGATGGGGGCCTCCACCTCTCGGATAGTTCCATCCGGATAACGCACTCTTTCGTAGCCACTAGACTGATGTTCGACAATCTCTTCAGTCATATTCACCGCTTTGAGAACGATAGCGTTCGCACCCATCCTCGCGGCCCGCTTTTTTAGATCCGTAACGATCTGCGTCGTCTTCTGATCCAGCGCTGCTTGACTGCTGCTCTGCGTCGTAGCGCTTGATTCCAGCGTTGCGACCTGCTCAAAGCTTGTCGGTATCTCCATATCCAAAACCCAGTCAAGCAATCCAGGCGGATTTTGATAAACATCGACGTCCCACTCCGTTAGCGGAGTCCGCATTTGCCCTGTCACATCGGTAGCTCCAGAGCTCGTGGTCTCGCATCCCGAAAATACTAAGGCCATAACAAACGATAAGCACAGACAGACTAACAAACGATTTTTCATGCGAACACCCCCAAAAACAGAAACTTAGTTTTACCGTCCTAAAGGGTCAAACCCAAAGGGAACGACGTTTCATCTGGCTCTCACGAGTTTCAAAAGTAAAGCGATAGTCGCTTGCCTGCAGTGATCCTAGGGCCTCGTCAGGACTAAGTGCTATTGCCTAACAATGAAACTGCTCTCCCTCTTCATCGCTTTGAGTTTCGCCTCATCTTTCGACTCATCAAAATCACTGAAGGACTTCCGCACCGTAAACTTAGTCTCCTGGTGCATTGTACCCTATGATGCTGAAAATCGCGATCCGGAAGCCCGGTCCAAGATATTGGAGGAATTGGGTATCACAAAATGCGCTTATGACTGACGGGCCGAGAACGTTCCCTCGTTTCAAGAAAAAATCATTAAGTACAAAAAGCACGGTATCAAATATTTGGCTTTCTGGAGAAAGCACAATAAAGCATTCGAACTTTTCGAAGAACACGGGATTCACCCCAAATTTGGGAGACCATTCATGGCCCCAAGAATGTTAGCGGGTTCTTCCAGGAGGACATGATTGATTAAGCGGTGAACGAAATTCTGCCGCTGGCACAAAGAACCCAGGCTATGGGATCGAGAGTAGTTAATTATAATCGCGGCAACTGGGAGGCGAGCCGGAAAATATGGTGGCAGTAACGAAAGCCTTAAGCGAAGGATTGAGATCCTATCACATTGGTATCCTCTGCAACTTTCACTATGCCCATGAAAGCATCAATGAACTCGATAGGTAATTGTAAGCCAAGCTGCCATACTTGATCTGCTTGAATTTAAACGGCGTAACCGACGCCGCGTCCGTTCGAGCCAATCCGGAAAAATAAAATTCTCCCAATCGGACCAGAAAAATCCCAGAAGAGGATAATTAAATCCGTATTTAATAGTGGGTACAAGAGTCCAATTGCCATCCTGGGGCACATAGCCAAACAAGACTCAAAAATCAGTCTGCAGGAAAACATCGACGGACTACCGCGACTCCTAAGCGAGTTAGAGAGCGACAACAGACTCTAACAAAACCGTGCAGGCGCTTGTCGTCTCGTGCAAAAAAACCACCCTCTAAACGAGTACGGTCTCGTTTTTAGAAATTCGAAACTCCTCACATCTTTCGATATACGTAATTGAAGATTTGGGCGGACTTGGTTTCACTACCTACGACTCCGACACGAATGCGTAAACGTGTAAACGTTTCAAATCGCTTGAGCCTCACGACTACTTTTTGGTCTCCCTGTCCTCGAAAAACCAGCGTCATACGTGTCGAGTTGGCTATTTTCTGATCTACCAATGCGTAGTCCAATCCTGGCATCCCCTTTTTTACACCATCAACCACGGAGTTAATATCCTCATATAGGCGAACATCCCAATTGCCCGTAAAAATACTATACTTGGCTTGCTGGATGCGTTTCAGAGCGTCCTCTTCACTCTTGGAAGCGCTCGCCACTAACGACAGGGCAACCGAAACCAATAGGGCCAAAACAAATCGATTTAAATGAATCAAAGTTATCATTCTGAAATGCTACGAATCGAGTTTCGCTTGTCAACTTGTCAAAACCCTTACGAAACAAGGGTATTCGCTCTATCATAGAACATTAAGCATATGATATTCATAAGCTAAGAGAATTACGAACATGATCGTTCGATCTTTGTTTTGACCGACGTTTGACTCGTTTCCAGTCAAGCCAACCCTTCCAGTCCCTAGAGAATGTCTAATTCGACAAACCGGGCCGACTTCGCATCGTTTTCGTCTTCGATCGAATAGCTTTCCCTTTTAGGCGCCGTTCTTTCGCTCTTTTGGAAGGCTTAGTGGGTCTCCGTTCTATAGGTTCCGTCAATACGCTTGCAACCAATCTCTTCAGCCTTTTGAAGGCCGCTTCTCGGTTCGCTTCTTGGCTCCGAGCTTCTTGGGATTTGATAATGATGACTCCTTGTTCCGTAATTCTGTGATCGCTTTTCGCCATTAGACGTTTTTTCAATCGTTCAGGAAGAGATGATTCGGCGATATTGAAGAACAGGTGAATCGCAGTCGAAACCTTGTTCACGTTCTGCCCCCCCCGATCCTTGAGATTTGATCGCTTTGATTTGAATCTCTCGCATCAGAATACAAACGGCTCCCGAAACTCGCAACATCATCAAATGAGAAATCAGGATAAGAAAATAGCCAAGCCGCAAATAACATTAATCTCTGGGGATACCCATTCTATCGATTCAGCTCAATCAATTTGTCCTTGTTCATAATCCCCGTCGCCGGCAGTCTCCGACGATGAGCTTCGTCTCCTCCAAACGCTTTACTACGCTCAGCGTATTCATAATCTCATTCGCACACTCTAATTGCCTCGCTCAAACGCCTTCCAGTTTCGCTATCGAAACCGAAAAGCTCCTCTATCACTCGGCGATGGATTCTTCTGCCTCGGTAAGAGACTGGATCATGGAAGGCCCTGGACAAATCGAATTCGTAGATGGGTGGATGAAAATGCGCTCGCCCAACGAAAGAATGCACCATGTTTATTGGTGCCCCGAAACGTTTCCGACTGATTTCGTAGCTCAATGGGATATGCAAAACCAGCATTTAGAAGCGGGTTTATGTATCGTTTTTTTTGCGGCAACTGGTTTAAACGGTGAAGATCCAATGGACGCCTCTCTCCCCAAAAGAGATGGCACCTTCAGCCAGTACAACAATGCAGCTTTGAAGAATTACCACATTTCCTACTTTGCAAATAATCCCAAGCTCCCAGCACGACCGGTCGCTCGACTCCGGAAGAATCCGGGGAAAAACATCGTCAGCGAAGGCCCTCCAGGAATCGAGGCCGATAGCGATCAAGTGCACCGAATCACCTTAGTCAAAGACTCAGCCCGTATTCGGCTTTTCGTTGACGATCGCCCCATCATAGACTGGACAGACGAAAACGAAGTCAATGGCGGACCGCTAGGTGCTGGAAAAATAGGATTGCGCCAAATGCAATGGACTCACTTTCGCTACCGAAACTTCAACGTGTGGTCGCTCGATTAGAGTGGAAGCTGATTTTCGATTTTCATTCACTTCTCCGAGGAAATAGCCTCGCGACATGATGAGATGAAGTAGTGCAGGAATCCATTCCCTTACCATGATCGCTCCAGGATGAACCAGCGGATCCCAGGTGAGCACCTTGGATTCGGTTACGAAACTCACATCTACATCACGCTCCCAAGGCGGACAGTAGTAACTGTACGGGATTCTCGGAAAAAGCTCCCCAACGCGATTGTGCACCCATCGTTTCTGAAAGGGTATCCAAAAATGTCCTATCGTATAGCCTGCTTCCTTAACAACTGAGGTTATCGGGATCTCCGATTCCTCCAGCATTCTTTTCATCTCAAATGTAATTCCAAAGCGATACGGATTCCGGCCGGTGTACAAGCTTCCGCGCGTTGGCGGGCATATCACGCCGGCAAAGACGAAAACAATAGGCAGACGGATTTCCAAGTTCGTGATCCAGTCATTCTCCTGCGGGTCTCCATCGAACCGAACCGCTACTTAGCCAATGACGCTTCGCGCGTCTTCTTGAAAGTTGCTGAGATCTCAATCGCTTTTGCCCGGTCCTGCTCACTGTAATCCCAGAATTCCTGAACAACCGCTTCAGTAGCTGGATAATGCGACCCATCGTCTCCAACATCCAATCGAAGCTGAGCGAACTGAGCCTTCAGCTGATTACGAACATTTTTGTATTCGGGGTTGTCGTACACGTTGTTAAGTTCACTCGGATCGCGCTTTAGGTCGTAGAGTTCCCATGCCGGCGGGGTTTGATTCTCGCCCTTGTAATCGGCGCCGTAGAAATAGATCAATTTATAGTCCTTCGTGCGGATAGCCATCTCGCCTGGATTGTCGTGATGGGCCATGTGCATCCAATAACGATAATACGCCGCCTGTTTCCATCCAGCCGGCTCCCGACCGGTTTCGCAAATCTCGCGAAACGAACGTCCTTGCATGCTTTCGGGAATCGTCGCTCCAGCGTAGTCGAGCATGAGGGCGGGGTAATCCACATTTTCAATGATCGCATCGCTCCGAGTTCCGGCAGGGATCGATGGCGGGTAGCGGACGATAAAAGGCATACGAGCCGATTCGTCGTAAGCCCAACGCTTGTCTTGGTAATCCTTTTCGCCCAGCCAGAAACCTTGGTCGCCCGTGTAGATGATAACCGTGTTATCATAGAGCCCCTCTGCTTTCAAATAATCGAATAGGCGCTTCAAATTGTCGTCCACGCCCTTTACGCAACGAAGGTACTTTTTGAGGTAACCCTGATACGCGATGCTGGTCGTTTCGCGTTCGGTGAGCTTTACCGGATCGTAATCATCCGGGAATTCTTCAGGGAACTTTTGGAAAAGATGCGTCGCATAAGAACGACGAGGATTGCGCTTTCCAATCGATGTACCGATGTGAGGCATGAGCTCATCGTTGTGCCCCCGCGTTGCGATCGAACCGAAGCTATCAGGGACGTCGTAAAGCGTATCAGGCTCTGGGAGCGCCACATCGGCCAAATAGGACTGGTAGCGCGGAGCATTTTCGAAGTAGTCGTGCGGCGCTTTGAATTGGTGACAAAGAAAGAACGGCTTGTTCGGATCGCGTTCGTTCTTCAACCAATCCAAAGTGGAATCGGTAATCGCATCGGAAGAATGCTGCCCTGTGTGTGTAACTACATTCTTAGGCCATTTTTCTTTTCCTTGTATCCGGAATTCCGTGTCGAAGTACTTTCCTTGGCCCGGCAGCACCTTATAGTAATCGAAGTTCGGCTCTTGTTTAAGATGCCATTTTCCGACGATTGCCGTTTGGTAGCCAGCTTTACGCATCTGAATCGGAAGGGATTGATTCTCAGGCTTGATATTGCCTCCAAGATCGAAAACGCCATTAACGTGATCGTATTGTCCTGTGATAACGCACGCCCTCGATGGCGTGCAAATCGCGTTCGTGCAAAACGCATTATCGAATACGATCCCCTCGTTCGCCAGCTTGTCGAGATTAGGCGTCGGGTTCAGGTCTTTGAGCAACGTAGCGTAGGCTCCCACCGCTTGAGCAGTGTGATCATCGGACATAATGAAGATCACATTCGGTCGATCGACTGCCTGAACGACCAATGAAGAGGCGCCAATCGCGATGACTCCGAGGGAAATAAATTTCGATTTCATAATAACTCACCATCAGGGCGAACCCCGATGTATTTAAAAGGTAGTGATCGATCTCCGAGCGATCATTTTTCATTGAAGGCACCGAACGACTACTTCGCTCAATGGCCGCTCGGAGATCGGCCGCTACCAAACAGATACTATTTTAGATCGAAGTCCGATACCTTGAGGTCTTTTTCCTTCCAGTAACCTTCGGGCATAAAGCCGAACATCGACGGCTTGTAGTCGCCGACCAACTGAACATTGGTTCCGTTTCGCGGAACCGGAATCCCAAGGGTCCAGAAAACGGCGTTCACAACCATTCTGCGGGTGCCCTCGATTAGAAGATCATTGGAGGACCCCATGGTCGTGGCGAAGACCTTGCCAGACTTCCCACCAGGATACGTGTACGTCTTGGTCCAAGCAACCGGCATCAATGGATCGTTCTTGTGAAACCCGGGCTCTTTTCCGTAGCCAGGAACTCTATCGTAAGGCCCCGGACCAATCGGCGGGTGCAGCTTGCCCATGCCAGCTACGACCTGCCCATAGACGATAGGCTCGCTATCGCCGATCAGTGGTAGGTTGACTCCATAAACATCGGTTGGACCCCAAATATCGCCTTCGCCGATCCCATTGCCGATTTCGTGATTGCCGGCCAGAATGCCACGCGTGCTTTCATACTTATGCCAACCATGATGGCTTACCCAGGTGCTGCCAAGTACCAGCTCGCCAAATCCTTTAGTCCAAGCCTTCTCATCGCCCTTGTAGTTAAAACTCCAATGCGCCCACTTCGAATCCTTGTCGCCGATATTGAATGCATGCGTCGCTGTGCGCAATCCAATCACCGGACGTCCAGACTTTAGGTAGTTGTTAATCTCCTGCATTTGAGCGTCAGGAAGATCGCGAAAACGCGTCGATATCACCATCAGATCTGCAGTCTGCAAAGCGTCCAATCCAGGGATGTTATTCTGGTAATTCGAATCGATCACCCCCGGGTTCTTCGGGTCTTGGGCATACAACACCGTACAGTCGAACCCGTGCCGCTGAGAGAGAACCTTGCCGAGCTGAGACAATGCTTCCTCGGATCGATACTCTTCGTCGCCGCTAATCAAAACGACCTTCTTCCCCTCGCCCTTTCCGGACGTTCCGGCATAGAACTGAAACTGCTTCACACTCTCGCCGGAGGCCGATTCAGGAAACGGATTTTCCTTCAAGAGCTCGTCCACCATGTAGAAGTTCTGCCGTCCCTCAGTTGCTTTGCGAACCTTCGCCACCGCAGCGGGCTTGATAGCCTTGGCCAAGGCTTTCTTGTCCCCAAAACGAGCGCGAACGAAGGTGAGGACGCCTGCGATCTCTTCGTCATCCAACATGCCGCCAAAACCAGTCATCGGCGGAACGCCTGTAGACGGATCGTAAGTTTTGCCATCTACATCGATGGGACCCCAAAGGCCCTTTAAGACGATCTTAATAAGACGCTCATCATCGCCCATTACCCACTCGTTAGCATTGAGGGGAGGATAGATGTTAGGAACGGTGCCCTTGCCATCGGCCCCGTGACACGTCTCGCAGTGCGCATCCCGATGGTACACTTCTTCGCCAATCCTATAGAGTTCAAGATCGTCTTTGGTGAGATTGATTTGCTCTACGGCGATTGTCTTTTGTTTCTTGTCGTAGAATTCGAGGTTCCCAGCCAAGTACGATTTCGCGGCCGCATTGCCTGCGAGCTGCAGCTTGCCGCTCTTGTTCAACGCTTTTACATCGTCTCCCAACGTTGCGAAAATAGAATCGTAAGCGCGGCCCATCCACTTGGTGATCGGTTTCTTCAAACCGGCGATCGCGATTTCCGCACCCTTGTCATTGTCCTGCCATGACGCTGCTACGACCGCTTCCAAACGGACCTGAGGGTGCTCATCTTCAGCCGCCCTTAGAAACAATTCGTGACTATTCGGAAGCTGTCGGTGAGCGTAGCGCAATACGTGAACACCACCGGAACGTACCTTATGATCGTCCGAGTTCAGGCATAGCTTCAAGATACCGGAATCAACCTGATTCTGTCCCCAAGTAGCCCAAAGCCCTTCGAGAAGATTACGGCCATAGTTCGGATCGCTCTTATCAAGTCCCCTAACCCAACGCTTAACGGCAGGAATCACTTTGCCAGCATCGTGGCCACGCAATTCGCGGCGCGTCCGATAGCGCGTGCGGTACTCGTGCTCCTTCAAATTTTCAAGCAATTGCTTAATCGATGCCCCGGCAACCTTAACGGGCTTCACAAGCGGACGAGAGGGATAGGTAACGCGATAGATACGTCCATGGTCGTTATCGCGATTCGGATCGCGAGCACTATGCTGCATGTGACCAATAAGCGGATTATGCCAATCGATGATATAGAGGGAACCGTCCGGAGCGAATTCCATCTCTACTGGACGGAAATTCGAATCCGTCGACACAATCAAATCTTGCTGCAACTCTCCCGTAAAACCAGCTCCATCTTCGACCATGCTGTGCTGCTTGGTCCCCAAAAAGCCGATTGTATTGTTAATCAGAAAGTCGCCCTGCGCATCTTCAGGAAAATGACGCGAAGAGATGAACTCGGTACCCGATGTCGGACGGACGCGGTGCGTTGTGAATTGAGCCAACTTCTCGACTTCGTGACCGTGCGGCACTTTCGCTGACAGTGGCAAGGACCACCAATTGGCGCCAGGGGAAGCATCCGAAAGGAACGTTTGACCGTAATCGTCTATCGTAACGCCCCACGGATTGGATACATCCGTTTGCATAAAACGCTCGACCCGCAAAGTAATCGGATCGAAGCGCCATAATCCGCCATCGGTCATATACTCAGGACCGTATGGAGTTTCCACGGACGAGTGTAGGAAACGCCCCTCGTTCATGTAGATACCTCCAGCCGCATCAGCGAGGAAAGCCGAGATCGAGTGATGAGTATCGTGCGAATCAAACCCATGTACGAGAATCTCCGTGCGATCCGCTCGGTCGTCGCCGTCGTCGTCTATCAGCAATGACAAGTTTGGCTGAGTCGCGATGTAAACGCCTTCGGGAGCCAACTCGAAACCGATCGGCATGTGTAAACCGTCTGCGAACGTCTTCTGCGAATCCGCGCGCCCATCGCCATTCGTATCTTCGAAGATCAACAACTTGTCATTGGGACGCTCGTCACCCGGGCGATAATGCGGATATGAAGGAATGACGGCTACCCATAAGCGGCCCTGATTATCGAAAGTCGCCTGAACCGGGTTCCGTAACTCGGGAAATTCCGACTCGGAAGCGAACAGATCGATTTTGTATCCCTCGGGCAGCGTGAATTTTTCGAGGGCCCTATCCACATCGAGGAATTCAATTTGACGCGAAAAGTTCGTACCAATCGTCTTCAACGCTAGGGTCGACGCATCATCGACTTGCGTATCCGGCGAGGCGCCTTGGGCCACATCGTGAATCTTCTCGTCGCGCAGTTCCGTCATCTGACGAATCTTCTCAATTTCCCCTGGGTAGTTGTCATTGCCATACGGCTTGTAGCGACGACCGTACACGTGAACGCCATTGAGGATTTGGTAGTCGTTCCTCCAAAACCAATTCTTATCCTCGACGACTTCGAACATCGCTTCATGCGACACCTTTTCCTGAGCCTTCACTTCCCCGTAAAGGGACTTGATCAGAATTGTGGAAAGGTTGCGGTAGCCTTCGTCCGACAGGGCAAAACCGTTGATCGTCTGGGGCACTTTCTCCGCGGCATAAAGTTTCCGAGTCGGTTCGAACAAATCGACGAAGCCAACATTGCGTGCCTGAGCGACGCCCTTCACTGCATCTGCATAGGCAGCTAGGCGGATATTCTCCGCTTTGCCATCGGGCAGATCTTTCTGCTTCGAAAGGTCTTCATAAGCTATCGGCGATACCAGCACCAGGCGAGGAGCCGACTTCCCGTTGTACTTCTGCTCCAAGGTATGCTGAACGAACGCATCGAGTTCGTTATAGAAATTATCGACCCGGTCCAAGCCTTCGAAAGATTCGTTGTACCCGAAGAATGCGAGAATCGTATCCGTCTTCAGCTCGGTCAGCCATTCGTCTGGCGAAGGGAAATGACCAATGCCGGTATGCATCGTCTTGCCCGGATGAAACGCCTCGGCTCCTGGGAAGGCCCACTGCGTTTCGCGGGAAGAATGCGGCCGAAAACCCGGCGTATTGCCCGGGATGCTCATATTGCGAACAATCAGTTCTTCGTTCGGGTATTGGCGGTGCAAATCCGTTTCGAAATGCGGAAAATAGAGCATGCGCTCTCCCAATCCATTTCCGAGAATGACGATGCGTTCGCCCTTCTCTACGGTTAGCGGCAATGTGGCGGCCGACACATTCAAACAAGAGAGGCCAACCAGGGCACGCAATAGTATTCTAAACAACATAAGGCAGTACGTAGATAATTTTATCGTTCTAAAATCGAGCCAATCAAGGCGATGGGGCTACTCGACGAATCGAGGGTCTGTTTTCCGTCTTTAACAACGGATATATAAACGGGTGGAAAATGGCTATCAGAGGCCTTCTCTCGGAAATTGGGTATTCGAAGCGACGCATGGTCAAAGATATTCCTCCATTGTCTCCGTTTCTAGACGCGAAAAGCGAATCGTTCTCGATTTTTTCCGAAAACCAGCCCGAGCGTTCCAGGATTTGTTTTGTCTATCGCACGATTTCATAACGATCGGAGATGGGTATCGCGATAAACCTGCGGGGTGATTTGCATCAAACGAGCGAATTCCTTAGTCATGTAGCTCTGGTCGCAAAAGCCGCAATCCATCGCTATTCGAGCGATCGTGTGATTGCCGTGGATTAACTCCCGGCAGGCCGCGTTAATTCGAACCTTTTTCAAGTAGGCGATCGGACTGAGATTGAAGCGTTTTTTGAATTGCCGCTCGAAAGTCCGCACGGACAGGTTCGCCCGTCCAGCCATGTCGGCGACGCATATTTTTTCGGAATACTTCTCCTCGACGAAATCGATAACCTTGAACAACTCCGGGTACGCTCCCAATGCACTGCTAGCAGCCTTGAACTCGCGCGTTACCCCTTCGAGCCCGATGATGCTACCATCCTTCCCGTAAACGGGTACCTTGGTCGTCGTGTACCAATAAACCGATAGGTCGTTACGAGTTACTAACTCCACCTTGTTGACGACCTGCTCGCCGTGCAAAAGAACCTGCTGGTCATCATTCAAGTAATGGTCGGCCAAGTAAGTGGGAACCAATTCGAAATCAGTCTTGCCCACTACGTCGGACTCGCGGGCGTAGCCCAATAAAAGCACCAACGCCTCGTTCGCGGCAACAAAACGTCCTTCTCGGTTTTTTACAAAATAACAGACGTCATTCAAATGACGATAAAGCCCAAGCCCCCTGCGAACAGGGTCGACTTCCTCGAAAAAGGAATCCGAAAGGCTTTCAGAAAAAGGCATAATCATGGGTATATTAAAACGAGCTCAAGCCATCGTCGACCGTGTTCAGCCAACGAAAAACGATATAACTATAGGCCTCAACGAAGGCCTTGGATAGGAGGATAGGACAAAAAGCATTGTACAATTGCGACAATGGCGGGTTTTTACCACTACTCCTCCTGCAATAGGGACCCGACGGCAATAACGTCACATAGTGCTGCGATAAACCGTACTAGCGCTTCATCTCAGACGGGTAGACTCCTTCGACTTTCGAGTAGTCAACCTGAGCTCCTCGATTTGGATAGGAATCAAGTACCGCCTGCAGCTTCTTGCGGGCCCGCTTAACCGCGCTACTGGAACGTTCGCGATCTACGACCGATTTTTCCAACACATCTTTTTGGGTATCATAGAGATCCCCATTGTCGTAAAGCTTATAGCGCTCGTCTCGAGCGTAGCGCACTTCCCAGTGATTGTATTTATCGTCGAACTTTTTCGAGTAAGGCCGCGGGAAGTAGTATCCATAAACCCAATCGCGCGGTTTGCCCTTCCTACCCTCGCACTGGGGCCAAAAGCTCCACCCATCCGCGTCGGTAACGTTCTTTGGCGGCAGACCCGCAGCTTCCACGATCGTCGGGAAGAAATCGGAAAAAGCGATCAAGTCGCCATTGACTTGCCCCTCAGGTATGCGTCCGGGCCAATTCGCGATGAGCGGCACATGCGTTCCGTGATCGTACGTGTACCCCTTGCCGCCTCGGAGCTGCTCGCCTTCGAATTCCGAGTGTAAAACTTCGTTCGTTCCATTATCTCCCGTGAATACGACGAGCGTATTTTCGCGTAATCCATTAGCTTCGAGCGTATCCACCAGTCGGCCGACCAGCGCATCCATATAGTTCACCATATCGACGAAGTTCTTCTTATTGTCCTGCTCGTTTCGATCTACGCTATTCGGGGCGGGCGGGAATGGATTGTGCACGAGGATCATCGGGTAGTAAGCGAGAAACGGCGTGTTCGAATCCGCACACGATTCAATGAAATCCGCCAAAAAATCCGTGCATACATCCGGCCCGTAGCTATCCTTCGGAAGCTCGAGGATCGCCCCATCGCTCTCGAGAGAAGGATCCCAATAGCGAGCTCGACTCGTCATCGGCGTATTCCAGAGGCAGTACGAATCGAAGCCCGCTTCCTGAGGTGACGTGCCCGCGCCCTCGATCATCAGCTGCCACTTGCCCGCAACCGCAGTAGCGTAGCCCGATTCCTTGAAATGATTGGCAAAGGTCGGTTCCCCTTTGGGATAAAGCCCGAAATCCTGGTAGTTGAAAACATTGGACTTGCCCGACATCAGATTAACGCGACTCGGGGTGCACAACGGCGTCGAGTGACAATTTTCGAAACGGATCCCCGCCTCGGCCAATGCGTCGAGTCGCGGCGTCGAGTACTCTTCGCTCCCGTAACTGCTGAAACATTCGAAACCAATATCGTCAGCCATGATCAGCAAAACGTTCATCGGTTTATCGGCTGCGGTGACGAAAAACGGGGAAATGGCTAATAAGATGAATAATGGCGCTTTCATGGATTTGAATAATTTTGGAGAATGAAGGTAGCGGCCGATCTCCGAGCGGCCACCACTGCCCTGGTTTTCCAAAAATGGCCGCTCGGAGATCGCCCGCGACCAAATTCGATTAGATTAATACGGCTTTATTTCTTGGCAACTTTGCGTTTGAGACCAGCCCCATTCATGTGAGTAACCAGTTTTCCCCGCCAGCTTCGCACGACTGACGCGTACTCAGGATTGGTTGCGAGATTCGAGAATTGATCGGGGTCGGACTGCATATTGTAAAGCTCCTCGGTATCGTCATTGTAACGAATATAACTCCATTCGTTCGAACGAAGCGCGTATCCAGAATTACCGGTCGTAAATGCGGCTTCGCGAACGGTTGCCGACGTATCCTCCAAAACCGGCACGAGGCTCTTGCCCTGCACGTGCTCCGGCAAATTCTCCAAACCAGCCAATTCGGAAAACGTCGGATAGAGATCCATCAATTCCGTGATCGCGTCGGTCCGCCCCGCTTTCATGCCCGGAACCGAAACGATTAGCGGCACCCGCAAAGCTTCCTCATGTAAATTGCTCTTTTGCCAGAAGTGATGCTCGCCCAGATGGTAGCCATGATCGCTCGTGAACACGATCGCCGTTTTATCCCGCAAGCCTTGCCGTTCGAGCTCGTCGATGATGCGCCCCACCTGCTCGTCCATGTAAGTGACCGTGGCGTAATACCCCGCCCACATCCGCTTTTGATTATCCGGATATTTTCCAATCGGATCCTTAGTGGACATAGTCTTGGCCATCCCAAGCGGTGGGATATCATCCAAATCATTCGCCGGTACATGCGGCATCTCGATGTCCTCGATCGGGTAAAGATCGAAATAGCGTTTCGGAGCGACCATCGGGTAGTGAGGACGCACAAAGCCAGCTGCGATAAAGAAACGCTCGTCCTTATGATCACGGATCAGCTCCATCGTTTTACTCGCGGTTTTATAGTCAGGTTGATCCGACCCGTCGCCATCGTAACTTACGGTCACAAACCAGCGATTAGGCATTGCCGTCGAATACCGTCCCGCCAGATCCGTCGTGAAGATATCGAGATTGAGACAGGCGTAATCGCCCGGCGTATGGGCCTCGAGTCCCGGCGAATTGAAACGTTCGATCCAAGTGCTCTCGTGATCCTCGCCATCAGTACCCGCAATGATATCGCCCGGCACTTTCATGTGGTAGATTTTCCCCACCCGAGCACTGTAGATTCCGTTATCAATAAAGTGCTTTCCCAGGTTCACCTTCGCTTCGCCCTGGTAGCGGCTGTGCATGAACGAACGCCGCGAAGGACCGCAAGAGGTCCCTTGGCAGTAGACGCGATCGAAAACGACCCCTTCCGAAGCCAGTTTATCGATATTCGGGGTTTGGCAAATCTGGTCGCCGTAGCAACTCAACACGCTCGCCTTCAAATCATCGGAAATCAGAAAAAGCACGTTCTCGATGGCGGCGCTCGTTTTTGCCAGGGGTCCTGCGGTTAGCAGGCTAACAAAAGCCAGGGCCAACAACGCAGTCCTTCGCATAGAAAGGATCAAGGGGTTCGTCATACTATTAAGTTTCTCCGTTTTCCGAAAGGTGGACGTTATTTTAGTGAAAATTCTACAAGACTCAAAATCAGAGCATCTTTAGTTGGCGCTACAGGTAATCGACAGAATTGGCAGCTCCCTAGTTACCGAATTCCGGGTCTAGCAAAGCGGCTTTTCGTGGCATCGAATCGATCGCACCTTGGAGCATTTTACGCGTTTTCTCCGCAGAACGGCTTCCCATTTCAGACTTGATGGGGCGATCTTCGTAGCGATCCGAAACCGCGTAGAAAGAGCCATCGCGAAACAATTTGTAATGTTGGTTCTGGGCCCAAACGACTTCGCGATTGCGGACACCCTGGCCGTGTTTTTCGGCAGCCGGCAGAAATTTCGGGTAGTAGTATTGAAAAATCCATTCCCGCGGATTCCCCTCTTCTCCTAGGCATTGCGGCCAAAAACTGCGGCCATCAAGCGTCACATCAGGAAGCGGAACATCTGTAATATCGGCGAGCGTGGGCAAGATATCCGAGAAATCCACGATATCGTCGGTGACAATGCCTTCCGGGATGGTGCCGGGACAATTCATAACGAGCGGCACATGCGAACCCGCCTCCGTAGCGTAGGCTTTTTCGCCAATCCGCTGTTCCCCATGAAAAGGATACGTAAGCGTTCGATTGGTACCATTGTCAGCCGTATAGATAACGACGGTGTTCTCGCGGATGCCTAGTCGGTCCAAGGTATCGACAATCCTGCCAACGGTTTTGTCCGCATAGGCGATCATATCTCGGAAGTTCTTGAGACCCTTGTGCATCTTCTTCTCTTCGCTGGTCATCGGCTCGCTGTCCGGAGTTTCCGGAAACGGATTGTGAACGAGAATCATCGGATAATAAGCGAAAAACGGGCCGTCCTTATTTTCCTCTATGAAATCGATCAGGTAATTCGCAACGATATCCGGCCCGTAATCTTTCTCAGTCGTCTCGAGCAACTTGCCATCTTGGACGAGGCTGGGATTCCAATAGCGGTCCAAAGTCGTGCCAGGATAGTTCCACAGGCAGTAGTTATCGAATCCGCAATCGGGAGCCAACGAACCATTCGGAGCGCCGTGCAATTGCCATTTGCCAGCCACCGCCGTCGCATAACCCGCATTCTTGAACATCGTACCGAAAGTCGTTTCGCTTTTATCAAGCGTTCCGAAATTCAAATAGTTTCGAATGCCATCGCGACCGGTCATAATCTTAACGCGACTAGCAGTGCAAACCGGCTCCGAATAGCAGTAGTTGAACTTCACCCCCGTTTCGGCGAGTTTATCGATCTGCGGCGAGCTGAAAAAATCGCTGTCGTAGCAGCTGTAGTTATCCACCGCCGAGTCATCCGCCATGATGAGGATGATGTTTTTCATTTCGGCAAACGAAACGCTTGAAGCCAAAAGCCCGCTTACCAGACCAAACACGAGACCGCGTAGCGCGGCAGGATTATTCACTGCATTGAACATAATCCAGTGAGCTCGATCTCGCAGCACGCCGCAAGACGTAAGTGCACAACCCCAGCCCAACCAAAAGGTAACGCCCAATCCCCGAGCGGCACAACCCAATAGGTAGCGGCCGATCTCCGAGCGGCCATATCAAACCCAGCCCATTGCAGAGGTGGCCGGTCGGAGATCGGCCGCTACCACTATACAAAACCTAATTCCGGCTGCGGCCGTTTTCGATCAAGCCTGTCAAACGCTTGGTGAGGCGCTTGGCGACCTTGATTTCCGTGGCGTAGAGATCGTTCTTCTCAGCAGGATCCTTTGACAGATCGAAGAGCTGATACTGCGGAACTTTAGTATTCGCCAAGAGCTTTTCGACCACTAGGTTCCGGGCGCTTTTCGAATCATGACGCTGCAGCTTCCACTTACCAACGCGTAGACCGTAGTTACCTCCCTTGCCATTGTCTTGCTGAACCAAATGGTTGCGGCCCTTAGCTCCAGGCTTACCGAGCAACGCGTCCATCACATCCAAGCTATCCAAGCAGGCGTCGTCATCGATCGACACCCCTGTCAGCGCCGCCAAACTACCGGCCAAATCAATCGTCGAAACGAGCTGCTTCGATACGCCAGGCTCTATCCGGCCTTTCCAGCGCGTAATAAACGGCGTACGCGTGCCTCCCTCGTAAACGCTGTATTTCCCACCCGAGTAAGGACCCGCAGCACGATGATCGCCAATGCGCTCGAGAGCCTCATCCGCATAACCATCATCCATAACGGGACCGTTATCCGAACAAAAGATAACCAAGGTATTATCCGCGATCTTCAAGCGATCGAGGGTCTTCATCAGTTCGCCGACGCACCAGTCGAGCTGGACGATCGAGTCCGCGCGATAGCCGAGATCGGTTGCTCCTTGAAAGCGCTCGTGCGGGATGCGCGGAACATGCAAATCGTGCGACGAGAAGAAGAGGAAAAACGGTTCGTCTTTATTCGCTTCGATCCACTTATTCGATTGGTTTACCCATTCGTCAGCCAAATCCTCATCGCGGAAGCGAGCCGCGTGGCCGCCCGTGTAAAAACCGATACGGCTGATTCCATTGTGAATCGTCGAATTGTGCCCGTGGGTCCAATCCATCTTCAGCGTGTCGCGATGCGTCAAACCCGTGATATGATCAGGCCTCGGTTTATTATTGCCTACCCAGAGCGGGTCCTTCGGATCGAGGTTGAGAACACGGTGATTTTCGACGTAAACCTGAGGGACTCGATCGTTAGTCGTCGGAAGCAAAAAGCTGTAGTCGAAACCAATTTCGCGAGGGCCTGGCTTCAATTCGCCATTCCAGTCAGGGCCATCCGGCCCGCCAAGACCTAGATGCCATTTCCCGATTACCGCCGTACGGTATCCTGCTCCCTGCATCAACGAAGGCAACGTTTCGGTACCAGGCTGAATAAGTGCCGGGCTATTGGGAGGGGCTATCCCGGTGTTGGGTTTACGAAACGCGTAGGTCCCCGTCAGCATCGAATATCTCGTTGGCGTGCAAGTCGAAGCCGAGCAATAGCCACTCGTAAAACGTTGCCCTTCGGCCGCCAGCTGATCGATGTTTGGCGTCCGGAAAGACTTCGTTCCATAGGCGGAAATATCGCCATAACCGAGATCGTCTGCCATGATCACTATGACATTCGGCTTTTCGGCTTTCAGTCCAAAAGAAAAGCAAAGTAGTACTGCCACCCAGCGGAAAGCAAGCAAGGGCGATAGACCTCGGTGAAAGGATATGGATAAACGCATAGTTTGTTCAATTTGTAGGTTAACGAGAAACAGCTCGAACAAAGACACGTATTCGAGCGAATCGGTCCAGCCAAAAAAACGAAAATGGACCCCTCGGGAATTCGCCTCGGGATCCGGTTCCAGCACCCCAACTCCGCTCCCACCAGATCAGTGCACACTTTTCCAAGTAAACGCACCCAACGCCACACCCTCAACCACGTTGCACTGCCAAACCTTAAACCTTGAAAGAATAGCCAAAAGGGTCGGTTCTTAAATCTTGATATCCATCAAATCATTTAACAATGGGTCGCGAATAGTGAGCACAGCAGTGGGCGTAGACGGATGTAAAGCCGGTTGGTTCTATTTTCGGATAGATCAGAAATCGGTCTCGTTTGGCGTGGCTTCCGACATTCACCAACTAACGAGTGCACTTCCCGTTGGCTCTCGTATTTTTATAGATATTCCGATTGGGTTAATCGACTCAAACTCCGAAGGAAGAGCGTGTGATGGGGACGTGCGAAAAGCGCTCGGCAGCCCTAGAGCTTCTTCTGTCTTTTCCGCCCCGGTTTTTTCAGTTCTCGAAGCAGCAAATTACGAGGAGGCCCAAAAGCTAAGCTTACGAGCGATCGGGAAAAAATTGAGCAGACAGGCATTCGCTATCACTCCGAAGATTCGCGAAGTGAATGATTACTTAATATCGAATCGCGATTCTGGATACTTAATTCGAGAGATCCATCCTGAGGTATGCTTCTGGAGCCTTAATGATCTGAAACCCACGAAGTATTCAAAAAAGAGGATAACGGGATTCGAGGAACGTTTGCAAGTGTTGGAAAAACACCTTCCAAACGCTCACGACCACGTTGACAGGGCTCTCAACAAATATCTGAGACGGGAAGTGGCACGGGATGACATCCTCGATGCATTGGTCGGCATGGTAGTCGCCAGCACACCTGAAGATAAATTGAAAACGATGCCGCCCGCCCCTCCGAAAGACTCCAGGGGCTTACCCATGGAAATCGTCTACACCTGAGAGACTCAAGCGATATGATACTTCATCAATACCGACACTAACACATGGGTGAGTAGACAAAGAGGGCTAGTACTTAAACTCTGAAAGCCATTATCACATAATACGAAGATCATGGAGACAAAAGGGTCAGTGCTTGAATTTTGAGGGAATGACCGGCCTCCCGGCCCCTGTGCCATCATCTTTCAAGGCGTCCCGAGCTCTCTTCGAAAAAACTTACCCGATTTTGAACGCTTCGCTCCCCACTCCGTCTAGCTAAATCAGGACAAGTGGGTTTGTTCTTTTCTAGTTTGTAGTTTGTTTAAAGGGTCTCGCTTAGCGGGGCCCTTTTTGCGTCCCAGCTCAAAAGAGCGAAATGGGCTCAGACCGAGATGTCTTACATTTTCAGATGTTAAGACTTACGAGCTAACCCGCTATGGATTCTGAAACCATTCGGAATTTTGCTAGGCGCAAAGAGGAAGGATTGATACTTTATGTACTCGTATCAAGACCAGGCTTGATTCGAGTTGGTAATTCCGCTGAATGCTGTTTTCCGATGGTGGGGGGTGTTTTTTATGCGCTGTCAGTTCTTGAGGTCTAGACCGACCTGACAACTCCCATGTCATCTTTGGAAAAATCACAGTACGAATTAAATTTATTAGACAAAAAGGTCTCAAAGTATGCTTTCACTTCTCATTTCAGCGCTAGTCGCTATCGCATTGGCTGGTGCCTTGACCGCTTCGCAGATAAGTACGGGGGCGACGGTCTTCTTTAGCATTACCGGATTTACTGGCACGTTTTTCCTGGTCGGATTCCTGGTTCGGAAAAAGATGTCCAAGGCCCAAGGCAAGCTCCAGGGAAGCATGCAAGCCGCTCAGGGGCGCATGAAGCGGAAGGTGCAGTTGTTCCAGAACAAACCCGGCGGAAATGTTAAGCAGATACAACGCCAGCTCGAAATGGATCAAAAGGTCATGTTTAAGGAGGGGCTAGAGCTCACCAAGGGACTCGAACCCTTCCGGAAGTGGTCCTTGCTCACGGGACGCCAGATTGCTACCCTGCGCATGCAGTTTCACTACCAGCTCAAGGAGTTCGACCAGGTTGACGAGATCCTTGCCACCTGCGGTTTCCTAAGGGGCCCGATGATGATGGACCCCACAGCGGCGGCCATGAGGATGGCGCGCTGTTATAAGAACGATGATTTGGCGGGCGCGAAAAAGGTCTTTAAGAGCCGGATTAGGTGGTCTCGGGGCGATCGCGGTACTTTGTTGTACGGCTTGATGTCGTGGATCTACGTTAAGGTTGACGAGCCTGCTGAAGCCCGTCGGATCTTGTTGAAGGCCAAAGAGGTCACTGGAGTCGGTACTTTCAGCCGGAACTGGGAGCACCTATCCAACGATCGTGTAAAGAGTTTCTCCAATGCAGGATTGGGGGATGAGTGGTACAGCCTCTATTTGGAGACACCGGCAGCGCCTAAGCAGCAGCGAATGCGCGGCAATGGACGCAATCCGCGTGGGTATTAGCTCGCTTCGTCCCAAAGCACGCTTTGCGAAACGCTCTAACGCAGGGGGACAAAAACGGGTTAGCGCTTGAATTCGAGGGAGCGACCCGCCTGGCTATCCCCGCGTCATCATCTTCTAACGAATCCCAAGCTCTCTTCAAAAAAACTTACCCGATTTTGAACGCCTCGCACCATACCCCGTCTAGCATAAGCAGGACAAACGGGTTTGTCCTTTTCTAGTTTGTAGGTTGTTAAAAGGGTCTCGCTTAGCGGGGCCCTTTTTGCGTCCAAGCACGAGAGAACAGCCAAACGGGTTGGTGGGCGAGGCCCCACTCCTCCGTGGGGTTTAAAATCCCAAAAGCTCAATACGCGCTGTCAGAACCGGAATATCGAACTCAACTTTAGGGTCGTATCCATTTGCTTGCGGACGAATCCGGTCCTTTCATCAAGGTAGCTCTGGTTTAGAACGAGAAAAATACGCGCTCCGGGGCGGTACTCCCAGATCAACCGGCTATTAACCCCCAAGGAGTCGGAAACATTGTCGTACTGCACCACGTTAGACCAGGTGAAATCCGGAGTGAAATTGATCAACGCCGTCAAGGACGCGAGTTTGATATTAAAGTCTCCGGCAGGCAATTCAACGTCTTGATTGGAGTAACTCATCTCCGCCCCAAAATACTTGGACGGCAAGTAGGTTAATTCAGATGTATTCTCTCTTCGGGTACCGTCATAAAAATCGCCAAAGGAGTAATCGTGCTGGAATTGGAGTTTTCGTCTGGAAGACGTCTGGAACCCAATGATTCCACGGGTCCATGAATAATCCCCGACAGGAATGAAAACGTCATTTTCATCGCCAGCAACGTTGTAGATTCTGAAATCGCTGCCAGGAACATCGGCTGAATTCTCGATTTCGAGGAAAACTTCGTCGCCCGACTCGAACAGGAAATGGAAGGGCGTTATGAGGTGTTTGGAAGATTGCAGCTGGTTGGAAAGGTCCGTGATGTATTCTCCCTCATAGCTGTAATACGCCTGACGCAACCAATCTTTGGATTCGATAAAGGGTTTATAAGCCCATCTCGTATAATACCGGCGGACTCCCGTTCGCGGCGCGAAACCCATGGCCGGATTGAAATCGTCGTCCACGTGCATGAGCGCCACCTCGATATCGAATTCATCGGCCGGAAGAACGATGCTACTGCCGAATACCGGGGCCAAGCCATCCTGGAAATCCGGATGGTCCGATTCCGTAGCCACAGCGAAGGCGTTTACTACCAATCGGTAGTTATCGAGAAACTTGTTGGTCAGGTACTGAAAGTCCGTTCCCAAAAGCAAATTGTCGTAATCGGAATTGGGATCTCCATGAGTTACCAGCGCCCCAATGGTGGATTGATCGAGAATCTCGCGCGTTACACGCCCTACAAATGCGTTCTGGCTGTCCAGGTCTCCGTTGGCTTCGACAACGGCATCGATGATTCCGATATTGTAATTCCCGACCCGGCCGGAAAGTTTGGCCGCCCCTATTAGGGGTGCGACTTGCCCTTCGTTGCTCAATCCGATGCGGCGACTGAAATACGGAAGAATGACCGGCGACGCTCGGGTTCCCGTCCTTCGCCTGAATCGACCGCCCAGTCCTCCAAAATTGAATACACCGGTATCTTCGAGAAAAAACCGTCGCTTTTCCGGAAAGAACAGGGAGAAGCGCGTTAAATTGACCTGCCGGGCATCGGTCTCGGCAGCGGCGAAGTCGGTATTGTAGCTTAAGGAGGCACTCATTTTGGGGGTAATGCGGTAACGAAAGTCGCCACCCCACTCGAATTCAAAATCATCCGTTCCCCGACTTTTATCCTCCGATTGCTTTCCAAGAATATAAGGATTCAGCTCAAGACCCAAACCTTGTTTGAGACCGCTTAAGCCATTCAATTTTCCCGCCTCCGACATATAATAGCCGCGGATAGCGTTTCTCGGCGAAGACCAAATACCCCGTTGATCCGAACGCTTTATCCGTCGGCCAAGGTTGAGGCCCCATTGGGAACTCGCCGGATCGAAACTTAATGTCGTAAGAGGCAGGGCCACTTCCACCTGCCAACCGTAATCTGTTATTTGGGTTTTCGCTTTCCAGACGCCATCCCACCGATAATTGTAGTTCGCGTTGTTAGTGGAAATAGCGTCGTGCCGCGTACCGTTGGGGTTGACGAGAAAGGTGTAGCTGTTCCGCTGGTCGTTAAACGTGTCGAGGTTGATATTGACCGAGTCGTCATTCCACAGCTCGTCATCGCGGCGCATGTAGCGAGCTACTATTCGATCCGGTTCGGTATCCCAACACCAGATCGCTATGTACAAATAGTTCTCGTCGTATGCCACGCGAAAAAACGTCTCCTGGTCCATACGCGCATAGGAACTAGGCTGATATTGCAGCAAGGGTCCGGCCATCGGGGCGGTTTTCCACACGTCCTCATCGAGGTGGCCGTCAATTTTCGGTGGTTCGTCTAGCCGGACCGCAGTGATCTCCGGCCGGTAATCTCTATCCAATCGGTAAGCAGGTATCTCTTGTCGTTCCGGAATAGGAGACTCCCCTCCCGCGAGGGAGCAATCAGTTAACCAAAAGATAAACAGGATATATCGAAACGCTTGGGGCATAGGATTAGCCGGTACGTTCCGTTTATCGGAACGAGAGCTTCAAGGTTCTAGTCTAGGGTACCGTCTTTCAAGAGAGACCTACTAGCAATTCATTTTTCTTTGCAGGGGCGTTCCTCAAAAATCTATCCATCCCGAACCAAATTCAGGAGGGTGACAAAAAGGCCAGCGCTGAAACCTTCATGCAATGACCTACCTGGCGAAACCCCAAAACTGCATGGCCTCGTTTTCCGCGACCATCTTGAGATAGCAGCGGCGTACGATCGCTTAGGAATTGCCTGCTTGTAGTGAGGTGGCCCCTACGCTCTTGAACTTAGCGACATGAAAGGTGACGGAGGTATGACGCAAGACGTCATGGGCGAGTGGAAAACGCCTTGCGAATTGCGGTATTCCTTGAGTTGCAATCGGGGAGTTCCAAGGGGAAATGGTGGCCGAGTTTGGAAAATCTCAGAAAAACATTGCTCGGCATGTCTAAACCCAAGGGAATCTGCGTTATAACCTTTAACCAGTTACCATCCCAAAAATGAAGTATATCCTATTCCGAACATCACCTCTAGCGCTCCTTGCGCTTTTCACCTTAGCAAACAGTTCTATGGCCCAAGATAAGCCCAAACCCAACCCACGCGAACACTACGAGCTTCGCGTGTATACCGTCGATTCCGCGGCCCAGCAGCAGCGTATCGCCAATTACTGGGCGGAGGCCGCCATCCCTGCCTTGAATCGCCAGGGAATAAAGAACATCGGTCTTTTCCAGGAAACCAAGCCGCAGGAAGGCGAGCAGTTCGGTCAAGTAATTGTGCTGGTGCCCTACAAGACCATCGGTCAATTCGCGAGTTCCGTGTCGAAGCTCAACGCGGACAAGGAATACAAAAAGGTGGGCGCCGACTACCTCAACGCGACGAAGGATGATCCCGCCTACCGTCGGATTGAGAGCCACTTGCTCCGGGCGATGCGGGTCAAACCGCAACTAACCGTTCCCGATACCGGAAAGAAGCGGATTTTCGAGATGCGCGAATACGAGGGACATAGCGAAGCGGGCAGCACCAACAAGATCGCCATGTTCAATCAGATCGAAGCCGATATATTCGCCGAGTCCGGGCTGGAGGCGATATTCTATTCGGAAACGCTTATAGGGGGAAAGCGCCCGAGCCTTCGCTATATGGTTACTTTCGATGACGAAGCCGATCAGGCCAAGGATTGGCAATCCTTCCGCGATAATCCGCGCTGGAACAAAGCTAAAACCAATCCAAAGTGGAGCAAGGGGGGAGTGTCCGGACGGACGACCAACTATCTAAAGCCGCTTAAAGGCTCCCAGCTCTAGCGTGAGCCTAGCGACTAATCCCTAAGAATTCGAGAACCGCTGGACGAATATCCGTAGGTCTTTTTTGGAAGACTAAAGGTAGCGTCCGATCTCCGAGCGGCCATTCTTTTGGAGGGGTATGGCCGATCTCCGAGCGGCCGCTAGCACGTGCGCGATGCCCTTTAAGCCTCAGTCCGCTGGATACCCGGCTACGCCGCGTCAAGAGCTCTCGACTTCGTCGACTGACGCTTCGCACCCCCCTGCGTCACCCTCTTCCAAGGCTTTCTGAGCTCTCTTAAAAAAACTTACCCGATTTTGAACGCTTCGCTCCCTACTTCGTCTGCTCATAAGCAGAACAAGTTGATTTGTTCATTTTCGTTTGTAGTTTGTAGTTTGTTAAGAGGGTCTCGCCTAGCGGGGCCCTTTTTGCGTCCAAAGGGGATATCCAAGGAGTCAGTACTCGAGCCTCAAGAGAGTGACCTACCTAGCGTCTTTCGCGCCATTTTCTCGTCCCCCAAAGGCATCTTCAACGCTCTGGTATACAGACACCGCTAAGGTACGGAAACGTTCGGCATCGTGCTAAACGACTATTTGTCCGAGCTATTTGCTGTTAAAGAGATGGGCCAAGACGCGCTGTGCGTTCTCCGTGACGACCTCAAGCGTTACACCGCCATACAAATCGAAATCGAGGCGGAAGTTCCTCTACTCAGGGAAGCAACGCGCTGGTCCAAGCCAATGGAAGCATTGACCCAATAAACTCCGCTGGTTGGCGGCATTGCCGCCACGGTTCTCATTCTGAGAAATGGTAAAAGCGACCAATTGCTCGCAGCCCGATTTTGGGCGACGAATCTCGTTGCCCGAAAATCCAAAAACCGATTGCTTTGACCGTGCCTCGCTTCGTGGCACAGATACCCATTGCCCAACCCATGTCAAAAGTCGATCAGTTCGAAAGCGTATTCAGAGCGGCCCTAAAGGATCCGTTCGAATACAAACCTCTGGAAATCAAACGAGCGATGCTCGTTACCGACCTGCAAGTCGATCAAGCGAATCTCCTTGCCGAGGAACTGAAATCCTTTGTCGAGTCGGCCATTTGCGGTGCCGTTTCAACATGGGCAACCGTACCAGGAGCGGAATATAAAACTACAGTTGAACTGCTCGCTAGGGTTGAGCACGAAAAGCCTGATTTAATTATCGCCTATCGAAACCTGAAAAGCGAAGCCTGGAAATATCCCCACAGCCTAGGCGAATTCCTTGACGTACTGCTTCAACTGACAAGTGCCCCCGTGCTCGTTATTCCGCATCCTGATGCTGGATACGCTGCAGACCATTCATTGGGTGCATGCAAAAGCGTCCTCGCGATGACCGACCACCTGGCAAACGACTACCGTCTCGTATCGGCAGCGGCGTCATTTACGGAAAAAGGCGGAAAGCTGATCCTGTCCCACGTCGAAGACCAGGCAGTATTCGATCGCTACATGGAAGCGATTTCCAAGATCCCGCAAATCGATACCGATGAAGCTCGTGCGTTGCTGACGAATCAGCTTCGCAAAGGTCCTTCGGATTATATCGAATCCTGTCGTACGGTTCTTTCCGAGCGTACGCTCGCCCTAGACGTTCGGGCCCAGGTTACATTCGGCAGCAATTTGGCTGAATACAAAAGCATCCTCGAAAAAGACCCGATTGACCTTCTGGTAATGCGAACAAAGGATCACGACCAATTGGCCATGCATGGCCAAGCCTACCCGTTAGCTGTTGAAATGCGGGCGATTCCCCTGCTAATGATTTAGATTCGATTCGACCTGAACTGTATGAATATTTTATCTACCGCCATCGAATCAGCCCACGCCACGAGCGAGGTCTCGCAGGGCGTCACTCTTTTCTTCACATTCTACTTGGTAGCAATGATCTTTTGCCTCGCTCTCGAGGAGAAGCTTCACGCAAAGAAATCGCTAATCGTCGGCCTCTTTGCCGTTGGAGCTCTGATCATCGGAACTACTTTTCACATTATTCCTTTCGGGGCAATGATGCTTCCCGGTGGGCACGCGATCGAAATCCCTGTCTATATCCCCGCGATCGACTGGGGGGTGATTGCCATCATCGTCGGATCAAGCGTGTTCGTCGATGTAACCTCGCGTTCCGGGCTCTTCACTTGGATCGCGGTAAAGCTGACCAAGGCATCCAAGGGAGACCCGCAAACCTTGCTTTGGCTTTACGGAATCATGACGGTCGTTTTCTCGGCAGTCCTCAATAACGTAACGGCAATGATCATCGTCGGTTCGCTAACAGCCGTCTCGCTCGGCAAACTCGAACGAACGGACAAGCTGCTAGGATTCCTTTTGATAGAAGGCCTTTTGACGAATATCGGTGGACTGCTCACGCTCATCAGTTCCGTGCCAAACATCATCGTAGGCAACGCGGCAGGCATCAGCTTCCTAACCTTCTTCGTCAAAGCCAGTCCCTACGTCTTTGCAGCGACCCTCCTAACGATCTGGATGGGGGCGAAAGTCTTTAAGATCAAACGCCTAACCACACCCGAGGAACGCGAGACGGCTTTGACCAAGGTAAATAGCTTCGATGAAAACGACGGGATCGAAAGCGCTGGATTTTTCTGGTTTGGAACCCTTATGCTCGTTGCCTTCATTGGAGTGATCGCCACTGCATCGGTCATGCCGTTCGTAAGGGACCTGGGGATGGGCTATGTCGCCCTGGCGTTCGCCCTAATCATGCTGATTCGCTTCAAAAATGAAGTGGATCAATTCTACAAAGCGGTCGATTGGGACTTGATCGGATTTTTCATGGCCCTGTTTGTGGTCATCAACGTACTCGAACACGCTCAAGTATTAGCACTCATAGGAAAAGGATTGTCAGTGATTATTGGTGACGTCGAGAACGCTCTCGGCACGGGGGCTCTCCTCGTATCGGCAGCAGGATTCAGTTCCGTGACAGACAACATACCGCTCGCCGCAATGCTGGCAAAGATCCTAGGATCTACCGGAACCCCCGGCGAATCGCCTCTTTGGTGGGCTGTCATCTTCGGGGCCAATCTTGGCGGAAACCTCACTCCAATCGGAAGCGCCTCGACACTTGTCGCTGTTACGATAATTCACAAATACAAGCTTCCCATGTCCTTCGGCGGATTCGTCGTCAAAGCCATCCCTTACGCCCTCATTCAAATCGCCCTAGCCACCGCCTACGTCCTCATCTTCCTCCGGTAATCCCACTAAACCTTTTCATCCTTCATCCCTCAACCTTCCCACCCTCCTCCATGCTCAAAGCCCCCACTGATTTTCGCGGTATCCTCAAACAACTCGGCCCCGGCCTTATCGTATCGGCAAACATCGTCGGTTCGGGCGAGCTTATCGTAACCACCATCCTCGGAGCTCAGGTTGGTTTCATTCTCCTGTGGTTCATCATCCTTGGCTGCGCGATAAAAGTCTTCCTGCAGGTCGAATTAGGACGCTACACATTGTCGAAAGGCAAAACGACTCTCGAAGCATTAAACTCCGTCCCTGGACCGAAGGTAGTGGTCTCCTGGCTGGTATGGCTCTGGATGCTCATGTTCGTCGCTACGTTCTTTCAACTATCCGGAATGGTCGGCGGCATTGCCCAGGTCGCGGGCCTAGCGGGTTCCTCGCTTTCGAATACGACCCTGGCGATTTTGGTAACTGGCTCATGCGCCGTATTGCTCTACGTAGGGCGCTATGCCTTCATCGAGAAATTCTCTACCTCCATGATCGCGGTGTTCACCATGTTCACGATCTTCGCGGTATTCTCGCTCTATTGGACCGACTATGGAATCACCGCTCAGAACATCAGCGAAGGGCTGAGTTTTCAATTACCCAAGCAATTTATCGTAGCCTTTGCCGCTTTTGGCGTAATCGGCGTCGGAGCTGCCGAGCTCATCTACTACCCATACTGGTGTTTGGAAAAAGGATACGCCCGTCATGTCGGACCGGACGACGGCAGCGAGGAATGGGTCGAAAGAGCGCAAGGTTGGATGAGAATCCTCAAATGGGATGCCCTCGTTTCTCTCGTCATTTACACGGGAGCCACGATTGCGTTCTACCTACTCGGCGCCGCAGTGCTCAACGGCAAGGGATTGGAAATAAACAATGAGAATTTGATGATCAATCTCTCCGAGCTCTATAGCACATCCTTCGGAACCACTGGCTTATGGATATTCGTGATCGGGGCATTTATGGTCCTCTACTCCACGATCTTCATTTCAACCGCCTCCAATAGCCGCCTTGCCGCCGATTTGCTTAAACTTATGCGACTGGTCAAAGTCACCGATGAGGCAGGACGGAAACGGCTCATCCGCATCTCATGCGTCACCCTGCCCGCCATATATTGCCTATTCTATTTATCCGTCGGGAAACCTGTGACCTTGGTGACAATCGGAGCAGTTGCCCAGGCTCTGATGCTCCCTTTTCTAAGTTTCGCCGCGCTCTATTTCCTCTACCGGGAAACCCATGAAGCCCTGCGCCCGAAATTAAGCTGGATAGCGATGTTATGGGTTTCGTCGTTTCTGATGACCGCCGTCGGCATCTTCCAGCTAACCAAGGAAATTCAGAAATTGGGGTTTTAACGTACGACAGGCTCATAGTTAGCGTGCCAACGCTGGAAACAAAATGAGCTGAAAACCCCTTCGCTTCGAAAAGTAAATTGCCTTCCACCGGGACGGGACTAAACCTGCAGTTTCCACCTATGAGCGCTTCAATTCTTAAAGTACATCCGAACGACAATATCATCGTGGCCCTGCGCGACCTCGATGCTAGCCAGAAACTTGAATACGAAGGCGAGACGTTCGTATTGAGCGAAAAAGTGCCGGCCAAACATAAATTCGCCGCTCAGCAATTCGAGGTCAACGACGTGCTCTACATGTACGGCGTCAAAGTTGGCCGAGCCCAAAAGACCATCGCCCGCGGCGAACGTATCCACGTCGACAATGTTATCCATGCAGCCGATGGCGCGAGCATCTCGGATACTCAATCCAGCTGGCAGGCTCCGGATACGGATCGCTGGGAAAACGCCACTTTCCAAGGGTACCACCGCGCCAATGGCTCGGTCGGAACCGCCAATTACTGGGTCGTGATTCCCTTGGTATTTTGCGAAAATCGCAACTTGGCCACGATGAAGGAAGCCCTCCTGAAACCCCTTGGCTACGGACAGGAAAGCCTCTATGCTAGCTACGTAACGGAGTTGGTAACCGCTTATAATTCCGGAGCCGAGCTGGACGACGTACCGGAACTCGACGCGACTTCGAACGCAGGCGCTCGACCACGCCTCTTTCCCAATGTCGATGGCATCAAGTTTCTCAGCCACACGCTCGGCTGCGGCGGAACCGCTGAAGACGCAGCAACTTTAAGCGGACTTTTAGCGGGCTATATAGCCCACCCGAATGTTGCTGGAGCAACCGTCCTGAGCCTAGGCTGCCAAAAGGTGCAGATAGATCACCTGAAGGCCGAGATCGAGCGTCGCGATCCCAATTTCTCAAAACCTGTACACTACTTCGAACAGCAGAAAAGCGCCTCGGAAAAAGAGATGCTGTCCCAAGCCATCCGGGTGACCTTCAAAGGCGTTTCCGAAGCGAATCGCTGCAAACGCGAATCGGCCCCGATCAGTAAACTGGTCCTTGGAGTCGAGTGCGGGGGGTCGGACGGATTTTCCGGTATTTCCGCCAATCCCGTTATCGGATCGGCTTCCGACCGACTTGTAGCATCCGGCGGAAGCGTGATCCTCGCCGAATTCCCCGAACTGTGCGGCGTCGAACAAAACCTAGTCGACCGCAGCGCCAGTCCGGAAATTGCTGAACGTTTTTTGAAACTGATGAAAGCCTACGCCGATGCCGCCGCACGTGTCGGTTCCGGCTTCGACCACAACCCCTCCCCTGGCAACATAATGGATGGGCTTACCACCGATGCGATCAAGTCAGCCGGCGCAGCCCTCAAAGGCGGCTCCTCCCCCGTACGAGCAGTATTGGACTATCCGGAATGGGTAAGCGAAAACGGTCTCAGCCTACTTTGCACTCCTGGCGGCGACGTTGAATCCACAACCGCAATGGCCGGCGCCGGAGCGAACATGATCGTCTTTTCAACAGGACTGGGCACCCCCACCGGAAACCCCGTTACGCCCGTCATAAAGCTTTCGAGCAATTCGAAAATCGCTCGCAATCTGAGCGATATGATCGATTTCGATACGGGACCCGTCATCGAAGGTACCGCCACGATCGACGACCTAGCCGACGACCTCCTCGAACTGATCGTCCGAACCGCCAGCGGCGAAAACCAAACGTGCGCTCAAGTTCTCGGCCAGGACGACTTCATCCCTTGGAAACGCGGCGTGTCACTCTAAGGCTCTAACCGTAGCTCAGAGCTTTAGCCTAAGCATTATTAGAATTTTCAGGCCAGGCCGAAAGCGCCGACCTCCTCCAAGCCGCCTCTCCATGGAATCACCCGATCGCATTCACACTCTCAAACGCCCTGCGATTGAACGGATGATGCTCATCCACAAGGCTCTCCAACGAGGTGGCTTCCCCAACTGCAGCAAGCTCGCCGCACAGCTAGAAGTCAGCTCCAAGACGGTCAGTCGCGATATCGACTTCATGCGAGATCGAATGCTGCTGCCAATTGAATACGAGGCATCCTCCCACGGGTACTGCTACACTCGCGAAGTCGAAAGCCTACCCACAATCGACATTTCCGAGGGAGAGTTACTTGCCCTAAGCATCGCCCGAAAAGCGCTCGACCATTACAAAGGAACTCCTTTCGAGCAACCGCTGGCCAATGCCCTCAACAAGCTTTCCGCCAGCCTACCAGACACGATAACCGCGAATCTTAGCGAACTCAGCGAAACGATTTCATTCAAACAAGGCCGGCTTTCCAATCTCGACGAATCAACCCTCAAACTCGCAATAAAGGCAGCATTGGAAAAACGCGTATTGAAATTCCAATACAAGAAGCCCAACGGCTCAAATCCGCACTCGCGAACCGCTAACCCGTATCACGTTACCAACTATCTTGGGAAGTGGTACCTTCTAGCCTGGGATCACAAACGCGAAGCGATGCGAACCTTCTTGCTCGCCCGCGCGTCGGAACTTGAATTGCAAACGGAGACCTTCGAATTGCCGAGCGATTTCTCAGCCGACGATTATCTCTGGAGCAGCTTCGGCATTTGGTCGAAATCGGGTGAACATGCGGTCGCCATTCGCATAAGGCCAGGCATCGTCGATTACGTATCCGAAAACATCTGGCACCCTACGCAAAAACTCGAGCCGCAAGCAGATGGCAGCCTCGTCATTCGCTTCGAACTAGGTAGCCTGGACGAGGTCGCCCAATGGATTCTCAGCTGGGGAAAACAAGTCGAAGCGCTCGAACCGCCCGAACTCAGAACGCTTATCCGCAAACAAGCTCAAGCCGTCGCCAGTCTATACAGCTAGTTCCGCACTGCCGAAACCACCGTAAATCCTTACGACCCAATCTTCCACAAATGCGGATCGGAACGAATATAAATCGCTTCGTCCACTACGGCCGGAGAAGCTAAGATCCGTTCCTCAAGATCGGTTTCCCAAATAATTTCCGCGCCCGCTGACGAGACCTTCAGAACGTAGCACACTCCGTCCTCAGTGCAGCAGTACAGGGTATCGCCAGCTAGAACCGGTGAAGCCGAAAAATTCCCAATCAGCTTCTCTTTCCATAGGAGTTCACCCGAAATCGCATCAAGGCAACTAAGGCTTCCCGTATCGTCAATCGCATAGACTAACCCATCGACAGCAATCGGCGAAGGCGTCTTTGGCATCGCCTTGATCGCTCGCCACTGAACGTGCGAGTCCGTCAAGTCACCCGTTGATCCATCCACCTTAATCGCCAGCATGCTCGGTCGATTAAAACCAGACAAAACGTAGAGCATATCGTCCGCAAAGACTGGCCGCGGCACCACGGAATAACCCTCGCCATAAGAGACTTTCCACAGCAACGTTCCGTCTTGAGGCGAATATGCTCCCACCATTCCACTGCCTGGACTCACAATTTCGGTGCGTCCTTGATTTTCAATGACTAAAGGCGTGCAAAATGAAAACGTTCTGAGCACTTCTTGGTCGCGTGGCGTGCACCAAACCAATTTTCCGTTTTTAGCGTCCAAGGCCGCAATCGCAGGATCCGTTTTGCCGTCCATATTGAAGACGAGCAATCCATTCACCAATACAGGCGACCCTCCCGTACCGTGCACGGGCAAATGGCTCAGCTGCTTTTTCCAGATCACCTTTCCGGACGAGAATTTCAGCGCCGCCGTCCCCATGTGAGAGAAATGCACGTAAATTTTGTCTCCACTTATGATTGGCGTACCGCTGGCTAGGCTGTTCTTCGAGTGACTAGCCTTCGTCTCTTTCTCGCTTGGCCGAAATAATTCTCGCTCCCAAAGGATTTTCCCCGTCTCCGCTTCCACCATCAACGCACACAAAACCACCCCTTTATCGGTTTCCTTCGAACTCGTGAGCACGATCATTCCTTCGCTCAATACCGGTGACGACCAGCCCTTGCCTGGTATCTCGATCTTCCAAGCCACACCCTTTGGGGAATCCCAAGAAACCGGTGGATTCTCAGCTGCGGAAATGCCTTGGCCCGTTGGGCCGCGAAACTCAGGCCAATCCTCGAAAGCCGCAAAAGCCGAAACGGATGAACCGAGTACTAGGGCAAGAAGAGCGAAGACAAAGCGGAGAGTGTTTTTCATGGGTAAATTGAAAGGACTGAGTAACCCCTAAAATTGATGCTGCGAATCCCCTAAACAGGCAAGCCCACACCCAAAAGATTTTCAAGTCGAATTCGCCTGTTCCGAGGTATTCAAAGCCACAGGTAGCGACCGATTTCCGAACGGTCATTGGAACCAAAACAACGGAACGAGTCGAATAATTCGTGCTTTCGATTCCGTTTTCTGGTATCGATTCCTTCATGATGAAAATCGCTGCTATTACGCTCCTTCTCTTTCTTGCCCCCACTTCGAATGCCGCCTCGGTTGATGTCTATTTCGGGACTCGAGGAGGAAGCTCCAAAGGAATCTACCACGCTAAGTTCAATACGGAAACCGGAAAGCTTTCTCCTGCCGATCTAGTGGCCGAAATCGGCGGACCCGGGTTCCTTGCCCTTTCGCCAGATAAAACGCGTCTTTACGCTATTTGCCAACAGGGTAAAGAGCCGAGCGTCGCGGCTTATGAAGTCAAATCCGATGGCAGCCTAAATCTTTTGAATACAACGCCGACCGGCGACGGTGGTGCTGCTCACATATCAGTGCATCCTTCCAACCGGTTCCTCATGACCGCTCAATACGGTAGCGGCTCGGTGGCAGTCTACCAAATCGAAAAAAATGGCCGCGTTGGCAAACGAAGTCAGCTGCTCAAGCACGAAGGCGGATCAGGCGTCGCTGGAAAACGCCAAGAGAAGCCCCACCCGCACTGGACCGGCTATTCGCCCGATGGCAAATTCGCATTCGTTCCAGATCTGGGACTCGATCAAGTAGTAATCTACAAGGTAAACGGCGCCAAAGCATCTCTGTCCAAACACGGGGTCGCTCAAAGCATTCCTGGCGGCGGACCGCGTCACATGCGTTTTTCGATCGATGGCGAATTCATTTACTTGCTCAATGAACTCGAACTAGCAGTCACCACTTTCAAATACAACGCAGCCCAAGGAAGCGCCAAGCAACTTACCACAACCCGCGCCCTCAGCCCTGAGACCAAGGCGAAAGAACGCTTCAATTCCAGTTCGGAAATACTCGTCCATCCTAATGGTCGCTTCGTCTACTCCGCCAATCGCGGAAACGATTCGGTCACCGTCTACAACGCCAATCCAAAGACCGGCAAATTAGTCGTCAAAGAGGTCCAAGCCATTCGAGGCGCTTGGCCACGAAATATCAACATGGATGCTAGCGGTCGCTGGCTGCTCGCAGCTGGCGCTGACTCTAGCACTATTTCCGTATTCGAAATCGACCAACAAAATGGCGAATTAACCTACCAAACCAAATCCATCATCAACGTCCCTAGTTCGATCTGCATTCTATTCAACGAATGACGCAGACAGGTTAAGCCTGCATGGCAAATCAGGTAGCGGCCGATCTTCGAGCGGCCCTATCAAATGAATCATTGCAGAGGTGGCCGCTCGGAGATCGGCCGCTACCAGGAAACCAATGCGCCTAGCCGGGTTCTTCAATCGGCCAAAAAATCTCTTATCAATTTCGTTAGGGCTGGTCCATGGGGCGTATTGAAAATATGCTGCGCATTAGCCTCCTCCTCAAGCACCTCTAAACGCTTAGGATTTGTGGCCTACTTGTGTGCCGCAGTTACGGAGGAGCGCAACCATTCACCTTCGCTGACGACGAACAACTTATTTCCATGAAGCCTCTTCGGCGAAACCACCCGCGCTGGAACGAGTAAAATCTATTTGTTCAGTCCACTGGATCGAGCCTCGACCGCCGCTTAGGAAGCCGCCCCACCGTCCATGCTCGCTCCGAGCATTGAGACTCGCTTGGCGCCTTGATTCGAGAGAAACTCAATGCCAGCAAATAAGTCCAAGTACATTCCATTAGAACGACTTCCAGGCTTGCTCTTGCCGTATCCACGAAAATCGATGGCTAGTACTTGAAGACCGTCATCCGTCAAGGCCGTCGACAGCACGTGCCAACTTTCTTTGTTGAAAATCGCGCCATGGGCTAGAATCACCGCGGGCTCTCCCGTTTCATAGAGGTTCGCATAAATCGTCGCACCATCATCCGTTTTGAAAGAGATCTCCGAAAACTCCTCGGCGAACAGACCATGAGATACGCTAAAAAGATTTAGAAGAACTAAAACAGTAAATTGGAGCACCCTCAGAAGTTAGTCCGAAGAGCTCTTAAGTCAAAACCTTGCTGCGAGATCCTTAACCTATTCAGAAAAGCCTCGCTCAATCTCGTTCCCGAATCTCCAAATAGTAGTCGTCCTGACGCCCTTTTCCGGACACTTCAATCCGTCCAGGAAAGACCGACACCGTCGCATACGACGTTTCCTCCGTATCGACCATGCCCTTTAGCGTAAGGTAGTGGATGCCTTTTTTCAACCCGTACGCTCCTCGATGATTATGGCCATTGATGAATGCGGTCACGCACGAATACTTCTCTAGCAAACCTACAATTTCCCTAGCGTTCCATGCCGAGTGATTAGTAAATGGATACACAGGGTGGTGACTATGCAGCGCGACATGTTCGCCTCGCTTTTCCGCCAGGATCAATTGTTTCTCGATCCACTTCATTTGAGTCACTCCAATCCCTCCGTTGTACTTCGGCAAATCGCCGCCAAGCGAATCGTAAATCGCTTCAGACTCTTTTGCTTTTCGACTCCCTTTCGGATACGCGTACAGACTAACGTCATTCGTATCCAAAATCAAGAATCGCCAATTTTCGACAGTGAAACCGTAATACCGTTTCTTCAGCCCTAAGCGCTTTGGAACCTGATTCTTGTATCTATCTTCAACTGCAAAATCATGATTACCTAGCACATGGTAAATATGAGCCTTCGATTTCTCGGCTATCGGAAGCACGACATCGAAACTCTTCCAGTCGCGATCGATAAAATCGCCCAAATGCACGACATGAGCCAACGGCTGACTATTGAAGTCCTCGATGCAATTCTCCAGCTTCTGGGGCGATAGTCGATACTGGCGCCGCGTGCCTTCCTCGTCGCAGTACTGGCAATCCGCTATCGCTCCAAACGAGAACAGCGCCACATCGTCAGCCTGCGAATCCGCACTGCAAGCGCTGGCTACTATACCGATAAACAACGTTATGCCTCGAACGAAAACGACGATTGGACCCTGATGCATTCGGTCTTTTATTCGATTGGACACAGCAACCGCAAGCGTGCATATTCTCTGAAGTCGCCAGGGCCTATTATCCTTGAAACTCTGACCGCCGAAATCATCCTCTAACCACCGATATGATGAAATGCGAACGTGGTCTCCAACAAATTGACCAGCAGCGTCCAAGGACCATGAAGCAATTCGCCAATGGCTCTCCAGCGAAACCGCCTATCCTTTCAGCAACCGTCAAAACCGCTCTCTTCGCATTCGTATTATTTCCGACTTTGAGCATTGCCGACGATTGGCCTCATTGGCTCGGGCCAACGAGAGATTTCGTCTGGGCAGAAAACGGTATTATCCAAGAAATGCCTGAGTCGGAGTTGAAGGTTCTTTGGCGGGCTCCAATCGGAGCTGGTTACTCAGTTGCCGACGGGAAAGTGTACAGCACGGATTACGTAAAGACTTCGGGTGAAATCACCAACAGAGCGAGCTGGAAAGATCCGCTCGCAGGCTATGAACGGATTCGGTGCTACGACTCGGAAACAGGAGAGCTGCTCTGGCAACACGAAGCCATAAATGGACTGAATCCCGAAACCGGCTCCGTCTATTGGTCTCACCCGATTAACGCCACGCTTCGCATGTCCATAATCGTGCCCCGCAAGCAAGGCAACCTGCTCTACGCGAGTACCCAAAAAGGCGTAGGAATAATGCTGGAACTCGATGACGAACGCCCAACGGGCAAAGCTCTCTGGCGAAATCGACCAGGTATCGCCGCATCCTCGCTCGCCAACACGCCAGTATTTATGCGGGAAACCATCTACGGCTGCGACGTCCAAACGAGCAGCCTCATAGCATTCAATCCCCGAAACGGCGAGCGATTCTGGCAAACGAAAAAACCGACCTTCGGAGAACGTAAAGGACGCCATGCAATCTGCTTCGTCGTGAGGCATAAGCAAAGCGACCGCTACTTCATTCTGAGTGAAACTGGCGATCTCATCCTAGCCAAGCTCACCCCTGAAGCTTACGAAGAACTCTGGTGGCTCACTGCCGTCGAACCGACCAACACCGCGATGGGTCGCAACTTTGTCTGGAGCCACCCGGCTTTCGCCCAAAAACGCATGTTCGCCCGCAACGATAAAGAACTCATCTGAATGGATCTCGCAGCCGGTTCCTACCAATAGAATCTGATACTTTCAATACCGTAGGGCCAGCCCTTGCGCCGTTCCGCGTTCGTTAACATTGTCAACCTCCTGCCCGCCCCAATCATCATGCGCTACGTATTCACGATCGCCATTCTGTTGCTCTCGATAACCACCGCGTACTGTCAGGCAAAGAACCTCGAATCGCTCGAGTCCACTGTCATTGACCTCGTTCGAAGCGATAAAATTCTCGGCGTTCAGCTACTGATCGGAAAAGGAGGCCAGATACTCCTCGAACGTCATTTCGGCGTTCTTTCCGCCAACAATGTCAGCTCGGTCAATGCAGAGACGCAATTCTGCATAGGTTCATGTTCGAAGCCGTTAGCATCCGCCACGATACTAACCCTCGTCCACGATAAGCGCTTAAATCTGGATACACCCATAAATACCTTGCTTCCTGAATTCGATAACATCGAGGTCGCGGGTCGCGGAACCGCAGATCGGAACCCGAGCTTGCGCGAACTGCTTTCCCATCGTGGAGGAATTTATTCTCAAAAACTGGAGATGAATAAGCGTCAAACTCGATATATTCGTGATTTCAAATTGACCCTTGAAGATGCCGTCAAGGGCATCGCAAACGAATCGTTGATCAGTATTCCCGGTACAGACTACGCGTATAGCGGAGCGGGATACTGCATCCTTGGACGGGTCGCCGAAGTCGGAACGAACCAATCGTTCGAAGCTCTTTTTCAGGCGAAAATCGCTCAACCGCTGAAACTCCAACGTACGACCTACTTCCCGAACCCTAGCGACCCAAACATCGCGACTGGTTCGGCTAACGGAAAACTAAATCCGCAAACTCCCCACCTCTCAAAGCCCTTCAATCTGCCTCTCATCGGCGGTAGTCTTTATTCTACGGCCCGCGACAGCGCGCGTTTCGCCAGAATGGTCATCAATAAAGGAAGCTTAGAAAAAAATGAGATCCTTTCCAAACCTAGCTGGGACGACTACACGCAACTCCATTTCGAAGGCAAAGTATATGGCCTCGGTTGGACCCTGAAAATGAACAATCGCCGCACGATCGAAGTTTCCCATACCGGAGCACTCGCATCGAGCCGAGCCACATTCCGAATTAACCTAGAATCCGGTATTTTTGCAATAGCCCTATACACGCTCACCGACCCAAGCGTATCCGCCGATACAGGACGACGCTTAAACGCGGCGATTTCCGCCGTCACAAGTAGCCAAGATTGAAGGTAAAGACTATGCCTGGAGCGTGTGCCGCGTATGCAACAAGCCCGCAGGTTGCCAAAGCTGAACGATTGCCTCGTTCAGTGGCCGCTCGGAGATCGGCCGTTACCACAAGGAAACATCCTTCGATAACATCAGGAAATCCGACAAGTGAACGGGTAACCAGAACCAAAAAAAATCGAAAAACGATCTGCGGTAGTCTGAGTAACCTGCGGCAATAATTCCGAAAAAACCCCTTCTTCTAATGTGCCCAAACCTTATTACCCACTTCCGAAATAGGTACACAGCCTTCCCACATCCCTGGAATGAAATCATAGTTGAGTACTTCTTTCATCACCTTCTCCGAAGTGAAGTAACCCGTGATGGTCAGTTCACGCGCTTTTTTGAAAAACGTCGAATCACTTTCGTCAAGGCCCATCAAGACTTCGTCCTGCTGATCGCCCGTCAACTTAGCGAAAATAGATTTATGAGCCTTCCGACTCGTCCTATTCAATCCCGTAATCCCTTTCGAAAAAACAGTCTTCTCCTCGTCCGTAAGGAATTCGCCGTACATCAAGTCGATCCACTCCGGCACACCTACATCCAAGGCGCCCGGCGTATCCGTCTTCGGCAATATACGGTCGGAAATTGCTTCGACGACTCCATATTGACCGCGGCTCAGATTGTTGAATTTCCT
>JABITN010000161.1 GCA_018700525.1 Opitutales bacterium | reverse complement strand
TTCGAATCCCGTTAGCCACCCCACCTTGAATGGAAATCGTCCCAAAAAAAGATCACGATCCCCAAGCCTGGCAATGTCTCCCCACGGGATTTGAACCCGAGAAAAGAGGATTCATGAAGCGAAGCGGAACGAGCATTGCACAGCAATGAGGGCAAAGCCCCAAATAGCGTTAACATGAGGCAGCTTGGTCCCATACAGCATGCTTTTGACGAAAATTACGTCATCTAACCCTTGCCGTTTCTCGATTGAGCCCTTTTGTAGCTGCTCTTGCAAATTTCTCGGCTAAACCTTAGCCAGATACGAGTATTGAATCAAGATCGATAGACATACCGTGAAAGCACCTTTATTCAATTGGTTAGACCATCGCGCTGCTGGCGTGCTCATGCATCCAACGTCACTGCCAGGAGACTTCGGCATTGGAACCCTAAATGATCACTGCTTCGAGTTTATCGATTTCCTCGCCGACGCAGGCTTCAAATATTGGCAAATCTGCCCCTTAGGACCAACTGGCTACGGCGACTCCCCCTATCAGTCCTTTTCCTCCTACGCTGGAAATCCTTACCTCATTTCCCTCAGAGCCTTGCACGCTCGCGATCTGATCGACGATAAGATTCTCGATGAGCTCTCGTCGCTCCCAGAGTCGTTTGTCGACTACGGGGCTCTCTACAAAGCGAAATGGCCCGTCCTCGATGCGGTATACGAAACCTGCGTTCATGGAACGAATAAAATCCGCCCCTACGGTAGCTTTGCCGATTTCAAAAAGGACCAAGATCACTGGCTCGAAGCATACTCCTATTTCCAAGCTCTGAAAAATCATTTCAACGGCGCTCCTTGGTACCAGTGGCCAACAGAATGCCTCTCTTTCCAAAAGGCCCAGAAAAGCAAACTCCGAAAAACTCTAGAACGAGACATCGACGCCCAAAAATTCTTCCAATACCTCTTCTTCGGCCAATGGAATGGAGTCAGAACTCACGCCAAACAACGCGGAATACAGATAATTGGCGACATCCCGATCTTCGTAGCGCTCGACAGCGCTGACGTGTGGCAAGATCAACAATACTTCCAATTCGACAAGAAAACAGCCCAACCTACCGCGGTTGCAGGATCTCCCCCGGATTACTTTTCCGAAAACGGCCAACTCTGGGGCAACCCGCTCTACGATTGGGAAGCTCTTAAAGCTAACGATTACTCCTGGTGGGCTGACCGAATCCAAGCCAACCTAGACATGTATGATGTGGTTCGCATCGATCACTTCCGCGGATTCGATGCCTATTGGGAAATCCCTTTCACGGCCGAGACCGCAAAGACAGGTAAATGGACCAAAGGTCCTGGCCTCGATTTCTTCAAGGCCATCAAAAAGAAACTTAAAAGCACCAAACTCATCGCCGAAGATCTTGGCGACCTCACAGACGGCGTCCGAGAACTGCGCCGAAATAGTGGTCTACCAGGCATGGCAATCCTCCAATTCGCCTTTGGTGGCGGAGCAGACAACTACTACCTACCGCACAACATCCAATCAAATACAGTCCTGTACCCAGGAACCCACGACAATGACACGGGTTTGGGTTGGTACCGATCGATGGACCCCACAACCCAAGATCACGTACGGCGTTACTTCGAAATTAGTGGTGAAAACATTGGTTGGGATATGATTCGCGCTTCCTACAAATCCGTCGCCAATCTCGCGATAATTCCCTTTCAAGACATTCTCAGTCTAGGCAGCGAAGGGCGTTTCAACACACCAGGAAAGGCCGAAGGCAATTGGCAATGGCGCTATAGTCCGGAGCAACTCAACAGTCTAAAAGGAGGCACTACGCAATACCTCAAGAAACTCGCCCAACTCTGCTACCGAGAAGGACAACCCGTCGCCAACGTTATCTAGACTGAAAAGCGTCGCCACAGATCTGCTGCGAAGCTAAATTCATCAAACAAGTTCCGTATCTGGAATGCCGTCTTCGTCGTACGAAACGAATTGCTCAATAGCCTGACAAACCTTCTCTCGTTCGTCTTCCAAGATGTAATGTCCACCATCGGGATAACGAATCACGGTCGCCTGCGGAATGAAGCGTTTCCAGCGATCCATAAAATGGTCATCGAAACAAAAATCTTTACCTCCCCAGAAAATGGCAACCGGGACTTTTCGCAATTTCAGCAGTCCGTTTTCGATTTCCATCAGACGACTAAAGCTACGATGCGTAATGTGCATCGGAATGTCCTTAACGAACTGGTACACTGCCTTACGAGATGACCAAGTGCGATACGGATAAAGAAACCCTTTCTTAACCGCTGCGGTCATCGACTCTTTTGCAATTGCCATCTTAACCGCAGGACCAGCGAAACCGTTAAACCCTTGAACCAAAATCTTTCCGATCACAGGTGCTCGGCAAATTGAAATCCGTTTAGGGATTCGAGAATCAACGAAAGCCGCCGTATTGAGAATAGCCAATCGGCGAAGCTTCGCAATACGCTGAACCGCCATACCGATCCCGATCGCCCCACCCCAGTCGTGGACAACCAGATCAAACCGATCGAGCTCGAGGCTATCGATCAACTCGCCGAGATCCTCGATCCGCTGATCCAAAGTATACGCGTATCCGCCTTTTGGGTTTTCGGACAAACCGCATCCGATATGATCTGGAACGATGCAGCGAAAACCACCTTTCAAGGTATGAACGACGTTCCTGTAATAAAAGGACCAAGTCGGATTCCCATGAACCATTATCACAGGATGCCCTTCCCCTTCGTCGATGTAGTTCATTTCGAAACCACAGGACAGCCGCTTGCGGCGCGTTTTAAAAGGGTAAAGGTCCGTGATATCGGACGGTAATTTGGCTACTAGATCGCTCACTGTAAAATCTACCACTCCGCTCCAAGCATCATGCAATTCAGCCCACTGCCAATTCCCAGCATAGCTACCTTGTCGCCTTTTTTTATAAACCCTTCCTCGGACGCTTTCGCTAAGGTTAGCGGCAACGCTGCCGAGCCCGTATTTCCAAATTTCTGAAACGACGAGTAATCCTTGGCATTATCCAAGCCCAGGGTTTCGAAAAGCAATTTTTGATGAGCGCTTCCGACTTGATGACAGATTACTCGATCCGCAGTTTCATCTTTCCAGGCCAATTCGCCCTTGAAAGAAGCCCAAGTCTTACGAGCCAGAGCGACTCCTGCATGCAGCATTTCCTCGGAATCGGTTTGCATTTCCAAGCCCGGGCCCGATTCGCTTGAACCGCCTTGGCACAAGTCATTGCTCGACGTATCCGTCAAACAAGCGCCGCCGAGCAATCGATGCCCATTCGACGACAAGGATTCATGGCAAACCACCGCCGCTACTGCACCAGCTCCAATCGTCAAATTCGCAAAGTAAGGTTTGATCGTCTTTCGAGTGAGGTCCCGCTCTAGTAAAAGCTGAATCGTGCGTTCAAGTAGTGGCCTGCCATTCTCGCCGGAAACGACAATGCCGCTCTTCACCTGCCCAGAATCGATCATAGCCGAAAGCATAGTCAGCGAGTTCAGAAACCCCAAGCATGCATTAGATACGTCGAATACCTGCACATTCTCGCTCAACCCCATTAATCGATGGGCGAACGATGCCGTCGCAGGTTCTAGCATATCCCGACTCACCGAACTATGAATACAAACTTCGACCTGATCGGGAGCGATACCGCTACGTTCGATCGCTTTCCGACCAGCTTCCGCACTCGCTTCGGAAGGACGAATATCGTGATCCCAGAAACGGCGCTCGCGAATTCCAGTCATAAGCTCCAAGCGGCCTTCCGGCAAATGCAGACGTTCGTAGAGCGGCCGAAGCTGCTCTTCGACATACTCGCTCGTCCACACCTTAGGAGGAGCAATATAGGCCAACGAATCGATAACTGTTGATTGAATACGCACGGTATTTAAGGGATGAATTTTGAAGTATAAATTTTAATTTCATACTTCATCTTTCACCCTTACCCCTTCTTCTCTTCCATTCTCATTGCCAGCTTAACCACCTCGCCGTCGAAATAGTTAATCCCCATTCCTGCGTCAAGCACGAGCCCATTGCCATTCATCCCGCTCGAGCGATCGCTCAAGAGGAACACCACTGCATTAGCGACTTCCTGAGTATCCAGCGAACGTTTTCTAAAAGTGAGTTTCTCGCTATACAAATAGCTTTCCAAATAACCGGGGATACCCGCCGAGGCGCTCGTCTTCAGAGTACCGGGATTGACGGTATTGAACCGCACTTGGGTATCCGCGCTGAACGACTTGGCCAAATAGCGAATCGAAGAATCCAGAGCCGCTTTGATCGGCGACATGTATCCATAATTCTCTGCCGCAATCGTGAGCGACGAAATACTGATAGCGACCACCGACGCACGCTCGTCGAGGTGAGGCTTAAACGCGTTTGCCACTTCCACCAACGAAAAACTGGATATCGCGGTCGCTTGCAAATAGTCTTCGCGCTTGGTTTCGTGAAAGGGCTTAAATCCATCCGCGTAATTCGCGAAAGCAATCGAGTGAACAATCCCATGAATCGTTCCATGATCGCGGCTAACATCTTCGGCGAGACGAGAGATTTCATCGACGTTTTCCACGTCGCAAATATAAACCGGCTTGTCGCGCAAAAGCTTTCCAGTCGTTTCCCTGCGCGCTTCAGAACGAACCGAATAAACGACTTTCGCGCCTTCCGACTCGAGGGTTTTCGCCGCAAACCAGGCAACGCTTTTGCGATTGGCCACACCCATGACCAAAATCGTTTTGTTTTCCAGACCGAGAAAGCTCATCGCTCTAAACTTGCGGCGGAGCCTTGGCCAAGGCCACACTAAAGGTCACTGTCATGACTCGTTTGCCTTGACCGTTTTTCACGGCGCCATTCATAAAAATGAATCGCCCCATTTTTTCTTTGAGCGTTACCGTAATAAAAAGGTCGTCTCCCGGACGCACGATACTCTTGAAACGGGCGTCGGAAATCTTAGTCAATACTGGAACCATCTCCGGATCCGCTTCAAGTTCAGCCGCGAGCAAGTGGTTGAGGAAGATCGCTCCGGTCTGAAACACCGCTTCGGAAATCAATACGCCCGGCATTATCGGGTTACCTGGATAATGCCCTTCGAAAAAAGCTTCGTCAGGGCTTACGTGTCGTTTTGCAGTAAGAGATTCTTCGTTTTGCTCGACGACTTCGTCGACGAAGAGAAACGGCGGGCGATGCGGGATCGCTTGGAGGATTTCGTCAGTTGCCATAAAGGTTTCGTCAGATTTTAAGCAACATGCGCTTTCGCTTCGCCTTGATTGCGCTTCGCCCCAGCCAATTGCTTGTCTACCTTGTTCGAAGTGATGACTCCGTAGTTCATGGTCCCTAACCAGCCCGACATGATAATGCCGACCGATCCGGCATGATACAGTCCGCTGATCTGATTCGGCAAATCCATTGAACATTTCAGCCCTTCGAATTTCGTGCCGAACGAAGTGCCGCCAGGGTGACGCGTATAATAATGAATCGTTCTCGGAGTAGCCGCTTCTAGGTGATCGATCTTGCTGCGAACGTCCGGTATGTACCGCTCGAGCGAAACCAGAGATTCCTCGATCAAGCGCTGCTTGTGCTCTTCGTACTCCTCCTCGCTCAGCTTCGTCCAATCGCCATACTTCCCATTAAGCGATGCCACGATCGTATAGCGACCAGACCCAGGGCGCGTCTCCGGGTAGTAAACCGAAAAAGTACGGCTCGTTGTTTTGAAATCGACTAGCTCTTCGCTAGAAAAATGCTCCGCATCGGAAGTGAAAACGAGATCGCCGATATTCGGAATGCTTTCGCCTTCCTTGATTCCCATATAAACCTGGCAAGAGCTCGAATTCACCCGAACCGCATTGAGCTCTTCGATATACGCTTTCGAAAACCGCTCCTCGCCGACCAATCGCTTCACCGTACTGATCACATTAGCATTGGATACGATAGCCTTGCAATAGATGGTCTTCCGGTTGTCAGGCTCGCTATCGCGCGTTCGACCCGCCACAACAACTCCCGTTACCGCTGGGATATCGCCGATGGAATCGGTTAAGACTTGCTCGACGAGAACATTACGACGGTGAACAACTCCGTTCTTCTCCATCTCCTCGACCATCTTCCCGACCAAAACGTCGGTCCCCCCTTGGAAAGTGAAAACACCCTTGCTCATGAAATTCGAAAAAACGATTCCGAATGTAATCGCCGGATCATTTGAGGTAGATCCATTCGCATAGGCGATCGGTTCGAGCAAAAGGCGGTGGATATCATCACGGCCAGGAAAAAATTCATTGAACAGTTCGCCCGTGGTTCGCTGATCATCATCGTAGAAATTCATCTGACGCAGATGCACGTAAAACGCCTCGACCTGCTCGCGGGAGACTTCGAATTTCTCGACTAGGATATTTGTAAAATCATCCCGGTCAAAAGTTGTCCACACATCGAATTGCGGATTTATAAAACGCACGTCCTTCAGCTGATGAATCGAATCGGCAATTTCCTTCGTCCAGTACTTACGGCAGGACTTAACCATTCCATAAGGAAATCCATGCAGTGAAATATCGAAAATATGACGGCCCGGACGCTTGAACCAGGTCGCTAGGCCCCCATACTGGTAATGGTGCTCCAACAACAATACCGAATGACCGCATTTCGCCAAGACATTAGCACTAGTGAGACCGCCTAAACCGCTGCCGATTACCACGACATCATACTCGTCCTTCACTCCATCTAGCCAGTCTTTGCCCATCAGCCGCGCAGTGAAGGAAGCTTTGACCGAGTTGACAATCCCCAAATTGGACCAACCAAGGTGTAAATCCTCCAGGTTTCGAGAGAGTGGCAACAGCCCGCAAAATAACGGGAAAAGATAGAGAGACGTAAGGACTCAGAGAAGAGGAAAATTTGGCATGCCAGCTTTGATCACCCCTTCCCCCAGTCCCTCGATCTCTCCGTCTGCTGATCTCCCAATCTCTCCGCCCCTCTATCTCTCTATCTCTTTTCTCCTTGCCACGAACTTTCCGCGACTCCAGAACGTCCCCCCTATGAGCAAAACCCGCGTTAAATTCGAAACGAATCAAGGAACTATTGAGTTCAATCTCTATCCGGAATTCGCTCCTAAAGCTTGTGAAAACTTCACCACTCACGTGGAAAACGGTTACTACGATGGCATCGTATTCCACCGCGTCATCCCTGAATTCATGGTTCAGTGCGGCGACCCAACCGGCACCGGCCGCGGTGGCGAGTCCATCTGGGGCAAGAACTTCGATGACGAGTGCACCTCCGATCTTCGGTTCGACAAGTCAGGTATCCTTGCAATGGCAAACTCTGGTCCAGGCACTAACGGCAGCCAGTTCTTCGTAACCACCGCCAAAACACCCTGGCTCAATATGCGCCACACGATTTTCGGCGAAGTCGTCGAAGGCTATGACATCGTACAAACCATCGAAGGCGTTGCCACCGACGGAGCCGACAAACCAATCGAAGTACAGAAGATCATCAAGGCAACCGTAGTCGAATAGAGCGAATTTCTAAAACGAATTTCAACACCAAGCCCAACCTAGAGAGGTTGGGCTTGTTTTTTGCTAGGACGGGAGAAAACCCACGTGCGGGACGCCCCGGCCCACTTTTCGGTCTTCGCACCAAACTATCACTATCCGAAGAAAGCCATACCCGCCTTCCAATCATCGGAAAGCGGATAGCGGAGCCGAGCGACATTCGCTTGAGTCAATAAAAGCACAGGTGGTTTTTCATTCCCGAAAGTACTCTCCTATGCGTTCGAATACCGCATGACTGGCCCCGTGTCTCCGAACCGCCAATACATCCTCGAGTTTCTGCAATTGAAGGATCATCTGCTCTAATCGAAGATCCTCTTTCACCCGAAGCCACAAACGACTCTTCGTTACATCGCCCGTCGGCAAACACAGGACGCCATCTACATTAAACACGCGCCGAGCGAATAAACTGCAGACATGCATCATCACTCCCGAGTGATTTTTAACCGTAAGTTCCAATATCGTATTCGTTTTCATTGTTTTATCTGGTTCATCGTTCGCGCCGTAACCCTATCCCTTAACAGCATTTCCTTATTCGCTCCTCCGGGCGGAACCATGGGGAAAACTTTATGATAAACATTAATCGGAACATTGATTAGAGCCGGCCCTGGTTTCGCCAAGGCGTTCGCGATCAAGCTCATTGGGTCCACGCAGGTTCCTAAATCGAAGGAATCCATTTGAAAACCTTCCGCAATCTTCACGAAATCAACTGCACGGCTATAGTTGGCCGCGAAAATCCGTTTCTCGTAAAACAAATCTTGCTGCTGATGAACCAGTCCCAAGGAATTATTGTTACAAACGAAAATCTTAACATTCAGATTCTCTTCAACGGCTGTAATCAATTCTTGGATATTCATCAAGATACTGCCGTCTCCCGTAAAGCAAACAACCGTCGCCTCCGGTTTCTCCAAGGCAGCCCCGATCGCCGCTGGCAAGCCGAAGCCCATCGTTCCTAAACCGCCGGAGGTCAGCCACTGCCGCGGATACTCGAACGGATAGGCCTGTGCAACGCGCATCTGATGCTGCCCTACATCCGTCGTGATGTAGGTCTCTCCCTCCAGCATTCCGGCCACATGATCGATGATGCCGTAAGCGGAGGTGGGATCAACCAAATCAGGCATATACATTGGGTACTCGCCCTTCAATTGCTCGATGCGATCATTCCACTCATCCGCTTCTTTTGAATCGATAAGCGGAGACAGAGCCTCGATCGCATCGTCCAAATCCGCAACGATTCCAATTTTAGCATTCTTGATCTTATTCAATTCGCTGGCATCGATATCTACGTGAACGATCTTCGCGTCGGGACAGAACTGAGCGACTTTCCCTGTCGCTCGATCATCGAACCGAGCACCAAGAGCAATCAGCGCATCACACTCCTCCAAAGCGTGATTAGTGAATGGGGCCGCATGCATACCCAGCATACCGAGGGACAATGGATGCCGCGACGGCAACGCCCCCAGCCCCATCAAGGTCATAACTGTAGGAGCATTCAATTTTTCTATCAATGCCTGAACCGATTCCGATGCCTCCGAATGGATCGCTCCACCGCCAACGTAAACGATCGGACGCTTCGCCTCGTTGATTATCGTCGCCGCATCCTGGATACTCTGCATATCCAAGGAAAAGTTATTATCTGCAACGCCATTCTTAGGCCACTCGTCAAACTCGACCAGAGCCATTTGAACATCCTTCGGAACGTCAATCCAGATCGGTCCTGGTCGGCCCGATATAGCCACCCGAAACGCATCCGGTATGATTTCGAAAAGCTCTTTGGCCGAACGGGCAAAATAGTTGTGCTTCGTGATTGGAACGCTCAAGCCGTATGTATCGATCTCCTGAAACGCGTCCGTCCCGATCATATCCTGCGGAACCTGGCCCGTAATGCATATGATCGGAATCGAATCCAACTTGGCGTCCGCAACTGCGGAAATAGCGTTCGTCGCCCCCGGCCCCGAAGTCGCAAAGAATACCGCAGGGCGACCCGTTACCCGAGCCTGCCCCTGAGCGATAAATCCTGCTCCCTGCTCGTGACGAGCCAGAATATGGCGAATACACTCCGACTGAGAGAGGGCATCGTACATCGGAAGATTGGCTCCACCCGGGATCCCTGCAATCTGCCGGATGCCATGTCGCTCCAGAAGTTTAATGATAATTTCAGCGCCTGTATATTTCATATTTCCTTTTTTTAGTCGGCACCGACTTGAGATCGAAGGGTTCTAAACACAAAAAACCCGCCGATTCGCGTCGGCGGGCTTTTTCGAAATTCGTTTAGAACGTTTTCGCTATTTCCGCAACGACGCGATCGAGACGACCACGAGGACCACTGCCACATTGACTGTGACGAGGCTCGCTAGCGAAAGCGCTTTGTTGAAATTGCGATTGTTCATTTCGAGTTTTGTCAAAGGTCTATCGGTTGGATCTACCTCGAATTAAGCGAAGAACAAGAAGAGCGATCCAAAGTTCGTCAAGCGGAAACTCGTGGCATTCTTGATGAAACCTCAAATTTGAAACTCACCGTCCTTATATATTACTTGCGTCGACCCATCCTTCAGCTGAGCGGTCACAACTCGATCCGATGTAGCAACGATATCGGTATGAACCACGGAATTGTTGTATCCCATCGTCTCCCATTCTTTTTCCGAAACGTTCGCTTGATCGCCGGTAAAGGAATCTCGGTAGGCCGCTCCCACCGCAATGTGCGTATTGCCGTTTTTTCCGCCGACATTCTCGTCGAACAGCGTTTCGCCCATGAATTTCGTAATCCTGGAAAAACGGCGATCCGTAAGCGAAAACTCGCCTACCTTGTCTGCGTTATCCACCGCTATCATTTCTTTCAAAACCGCTTCGCCCTCTGAGGCCGTTGCCTTCGTCACTCTACCATCATTGAATTCCAAGTACACGTCTTTGATCAAATTCCCATAACGATAAAGCGGTTCGGTAAAACGAATCCGCCCTTCAGTTCCTCGCCAATCCGGCGAGATGAATAGTTCGAAACTCGGAATATTGCGTCCCGATCCGCCTAACCATTTTCGATTCTCGCCGAGAGCTACCCAAAGATCCGTATCCGCCGCTTCAACATGAAGCTTCTCGATCGGCATCGCGTCCAATTTGTCCTTAATCGCGTACAGCTCTTCGTACAAAGCCTTCCACTTACCCGCAGGATCCAGGTCGTCAAGATAACACGCATTCGCGATCTCTTCCCAATATTCTTCCAAACCCATTCCCACTTCGTCGGCCATAGCCTGGGTTCCGTACATGCAAAGCGTCCACGTATACTTGCCCTCGCCTTCTTTCGTTCGACGCCAATCCATGTATGGCTTTAACGCCTTCTGAGCCGCCATAATCTTGCCGCTATCAATTCCATCGAGCTCCTTTTTATCCGTTTCCGCGAGAACGACCACAGTATGGTCAACTTCCTCAACCAGGCCCTTCAGATATTTTTCCGGAAAAAAGCTCAATTGCTCAAGGCTTGCTAACTCGTAGTGCTCGCGAGCGAAATCATCTGGCGTGTAGAAAATAATCGGATGAGCCCCAGCTTTCAAAACCGCTCTTCGCAAGGTTACCAAAAGCGGCTTCGCAACTTCAGGAACGCGTATCTGCACCACTTCGCCCGGCTTAACTCCTTCGCCACTATTCAAAGCGAAGTTGATCATCACATCCGCGTATTTCTCCAAAGTTTCTTCCGAAGGCTGAAAGCTCATAACACTATCCAATGAAGCGATTTCAGACAATTGCAAGCGCTCTGGCGGACACGATTCGAAACACCTTAGATACAACAGCATAAAACCTCGAAGCGATTTCGAAGCCCGATCCTATCTAGGAAGCCGTCTAAAAAATCCTGATTTTGAGCGAATAGCGGTACGGCTCGCATTCATTGGAGCGAACGCATGCGAGAAAAAACTCAATCTCAGCCAAAGCGAGTCCTGCCAGAACAGGAATACCGATCAGTATAATGCACAAAAACGCCGCCACAATAGTCTAGATGCCCATGCTAATCTGAAAGTTAACCGCTTCCCGTCTCTGGTCGTCGATAAAAGAGCTCTGCTTCTTCTTCACCAACCATATCACCAACGGGCCAAGCAATCCCGCGAAGGAAATTCCTGTCAAACTCAACAAACCCGCAAGGTGACAAAAGGGCGCCCACATTCGGGTATCTCGATCAGTCGCATGTTCCATTATCTACAATACACTCCTCGTACCGATCAAGTTGTGCATCAATACGAACTTTTCCCAACGAACATCGAAAGTCCGCCCAGCACGCGATCCCGACTGGACTTGAAACATACAATACTGAATTGTCTACGTTAAATGATGATGCGCATCCTTCTCCCCCTCGTCGCCTTGGCAATCGGCTCAGTCCATGCTGCAGAGCGCAATATTATCTTCATTGTCACCGATGATCAAAGCCCTACTCTCGGCTGCTACGGCGATCCCGTCGCCCATTCACCAGCGGTCGACAAACTTGCCGAAGACGGTACGCTATTTCGTAGGGCTTACGCGACTACCGCAAGCTGCTCGGCAAGCCGATCAGTGGTTCTTTCCGGCCTGCACAATCACTTCAACGGACAATTCGGCCACCAGCACGCCTACCATAAATTCTCCAGTTTTCACAATGTCGTTAGCCTCTCCTTGCCATTGGCTCTCAATCGCGCCGGATACCGAACAGGGCAAATCGGGAAATACCACGTCTCGCCCGAAGAGGTCTACCGCTTCGAAAGCTACCTAAAAGGCAACGCACGCAACGCCGTCCAAATGGCCGAAGTAGCCAAAGACTTCATAACCGACGACGACCCGCGGCCCTTCTTCCTCTATTTCGCCACCAGTGACCCGCACCGCGGCGGAGGCAAAGACAACACTTATCCCGGCAAACTCAAACCTGACCTATTCGGGAACCGACCCGAAAAAGGTTCGTACGACGGCATCGACGAAGTCTTCTACGACCCGAAAACCGTACCCGTTCCTGCCTTCCTACCCGACACACCCGAATCGCGCAGCGAACTTGCCCAATATTATCAAAGCGGAGCTCGCATTGACCAAGGCGTGGCCAAACTCGTCGAAACCCTCAAGGAAGCCAACCTCTATGACAAAACGCTTATCGTGTTTACTGCCGACCATGGCATGGCTTTTGCCGGGGCTAAGACCACGGTATTCGAAGCTGGGTTACACGTGCCTTTCATCGTTCGAGATCCCTATCAAAAACGTCGGGGAATCGAATCGGACGCTATGATCAGTCACGTCGACATTGCTCCGTCCTTCATAGATTTCGCGCAAGCATTAGACCGTAAAAAGAATCGACCGAAAGATTTCCAGGAAGCCAATGACTATTGGTCCGACAAGGATTACGTCAAACGTGACAACCGAGGAAACCGGCCATTCAATAGCTATCACGGCCAATCCTGGATCGACATACTCGACGATGCCGAAGCAAACCATCGCAAAACGATGTTCGCTTCGCACACCTTTCACGAAATCACCATGTACTATCCCATGCGGGCCGTTTGGGATGGGGATTTCAAATTGATTTGGAACATCGCCTCCGGGTTGCCCTACCCCTTCGCCTCCGATCTCTGGGCTTCCTCCACATGGCAGGCTCAATTGGAAAAGGGGGACCACGCTTTCTACGGCTACATGAGCGTCGGCTCTTACGTTAACCGCCCTGCCTTCGAGCTCTATAACGTTAGGGAAAACCGCTACGAAGCGGTCAACCTAGCGAGCAACCCCGAGTTCGCAGAAGTCCTCGAATCGATGAAGAAGAAAATCAAAGAATTCCAAAAATCCACCAACGATCCCTGGATCAGCAAATGGGATTACGAATAGACCTTTCAAGGGTCGCGGACGATCTCCGAGCGTCCCTAACATAGTTTAGCCCCTCCATCAGCGTTGATTCCAGTATAAGATCGCCGTTCCTCCACAGACCACCCACGAGACCCCTGCCACTATTCCATAAAACGCTCCGACCAAAAGCGGCAGCGTATCCAGAAGTTGGCTTCGCGTGGGTTCGGAATATAGCATTAGCAAGTCAGACAACGGCGGCGACTTCATAGAGGCCGAAAGTGCTTCGCCGTCGAGCGTTACAAACTGATAGGTAAAGTAAACGCTTAGACTGGCCGCTAGGCCTATTTGATTCAGGGCCATCCATCGAGCGGCTCCACTATCGCCACGTAATACCCGCTTTCTCAAAACGAGCTCGGCAAACCCATGAAAAGCTGCGGCCAGCGAGATCGCCACTCCCGCCCAAGCACTCGAAATCAGCGATATCAACAATGAAAGCCCGCCTACGACCACCAAACTCCAGCCGTTGATCCCTGAGACAATTCGAAATAGTTTTCCAGAACCGCTCATTTTCCATTCCAATCTTTAACCTTTAAAACCGAATAATTCCAAGCCAACTGAAGCATATTAACTACCACTGACGCCTCTTCCAGATCCTGTAAACGAGAGAATAGAAACTCCAAAATCTAAAACCATTTATCAAATTATTTTTAAAAGGGAGTTTAGTCAGCCGAGTCACAAAGTAATACTCCAATTGATGGATCAGACCGAAATTACCAATTTTCGACTAATCAATGATACCTATGACTCCTGCTGATCTTAAGAATGCCGTAAATCACTTGCCGCCGTCACCACAAGTATTCGGAAAACTCGGTAAATTGCTCCGAGATCCGTCTACCGGGCTCAATAACATCACCGATTGGGCCAATACAGACGCATCGCTGACTGCCCAGCTCTTACGGGTTAGGAACAACGCCTTATACGAACATGGCATACCCATAGCTAATCTCGATGATGCGATCAATCGCGTCGGGTCCCGGGCAGTGTTCAAACTCGTCGGAGCAGCCGCAGTTTCAGAAGTCTTTTCCAATCGTAACGTCACCTGTAGAGTTGAAGGCACGATTATTTGGGAGAACACCCAAACGCAAATCGCCGTCAATCAATCCTTGATCACGTCTTCAGGATTGGATCCCGAATCCGTCGCTTCCGAATCGCCTTCAGAAACTTCTTCGGAAATTTCCTCATTTGCGGCCTGAACTACGGACTCCGGATCAAAACCAGATTCCTCCTCATCCCCTTTCTCGGCATTCGCCTGAGCTGCAGCGATGATGTTCATCGGGTTGAAACCCGATTCACCTTCATCATCGCTTGAAGCGTGTATCCCCTCGGTATCAAGTTTATCTAGATCATCCTCATCATCGGTCGAACTCACTGAAGCAAACGCTTCGTGCTGAGGTGATTCACCAGAATCCAAGGTGCCGCTGCCACCTTCCAATGCGGCTCCGCCTTCGTTGACCATCAATAGAAGATCCGTTTTCAGAAACTTCAGAATCTTATCGGTTAGCGCCGGCAATTTCCAAATTTCAGGCGAAACCAAAACGTCTTCAAATCGCTTGCCCGAAGACGGAATCTTAATCGAGTAGAGCATGCATTCGCCTTCATCGCTTTTGAAAACCAACCTCACCCCAATGATACACCATGCCGAAGATCCTGCTTCCGCCGGATACAAATACAACTCCGTCTGCTTGCCGCCCAAATCGATAAAACGAGTAAAGCGCACCATATAACCGCCGCCCCAATCCTTGAGAAACTTGGAGATCTCGTTCTCGATAGCCTCCGTTACTTCAATCGCTACTACTTTCATAAGGATAAACGGTGCTATGCCAAAACCAAGTCCGCTACAATATTGCTAGCTTCTAAGAATATTCGGGTCTCATGCAAAGGAATTTCTAATCGCGACCCGCAGTTTCCTGGCCCTGCTTTTTCACGAATGCCCCCACGACTTCATCCGTCAAGGCCATTAAATCCAATCCTCCAATCCTCGAAACCGCTCTAGGACGACCATTGACGCCAAACGCTACATTCAAAAACCCAACCAAAACCATACCTATAGAAATCGCCATCATACCACGAGTCATTTGCACCCATAATCCCAATACGAAGATCATAACTCCTAGAACGATGTAAATCAACTGCATGACAGGCGAAAAGGTCTTCACCTTCAAAGAGCGAATATCATCCGCCGTAATCATCGTAGCCTTCTGTCCGATACGCCGCTCGCACAATTCCTTGCCCGCTTGGATTACCCGATTTTCAATATACGCTTTGCCCATACCTCGTAATCAATCGCCAAACCGGACTAAGTCAACTCGTCCGTTTAAAAAGGATCCGTACGGGAGGCATCAAAGGAATCTCCTCATATCTGCTATCACCTGCCTATTTCTGCCCAGGACATACGGGCCAGCACGTCTGAAAACCCTCTAAAATCACGCCAATGCTAAGCGTAGCTACGCGACGGAATCGCGTGGATTCCAATATCCAAAAGACAAGCGTATATCGTCTAAACCCTTCGACTTTACTCAGGATTCTCAACGAGATGATCTACAACAGGAACAAAGCACTGCGGAGATAGTTTACCAAAAAATAAGCGAGTTCACTCTATCGGATCTGGCTCGTAGTCAGACGGGTTCACCCAACCGGTCTTTTTCGGAGTAAACTCTCCTTTCATGAAACGCTCGTAGAAATTCCACCCGTGCTCTTGCGAAAACCCGTAATTATCGAACACGTCTCCATTTCCAAGTATGCGCGGATCCTCCTGCTCCTTCAAGGTCGCCTCCATTCGCGTTTTCATTTGTCGCTTCAAATCGCTCAATCGCTCGTCATTCGTCAAATTATTCAAGCACTCCGGATCATTCGCGATATTGAAAAACTCTTCCTCCATCGTCCGCTTTCCAAAAGACAACTGCCAGTAAGACACATCCTTACCCGATCGATAGAGTTCTAAGATCTGAGTCTTGGTGGGCGACCCATCCACATCGAGATATCCGAGCTCCGGATTGCCTGCAGGCCAGAGTCCGATCTTATAATTGCGCAAGTACAGAAAATCCTTACCAACGATTCCGCGAATCGGAAATCCTTGATTGCCGGGACGGCTGTAGTCGTGGCGCTCCTTGCCGATCACTACGTAGTCTCGCTTCGGGTTGACTTGCCCGCCCTTTTTAGAGCTGAAGATGTCCGACAAACTTCTTCCGGGCGAATCCGACATTCCTGAATCAGAAAAGCGAATACCCGCTACGTCCAAAAACGTCGGGGCCAAATCGATAAAACTCACCATATCCTTGACAACCCGCCCCGGATTACGAATCCCCGCCGGCCACATCATAGCAAGCGGCATGTGATTCGAATACTCGTATTCCTGCGCTTTCCCGCGCGGAAACGGCATTCCATTATCAGAGGTCATTACGATAAGAGTATTTTCCATCAAATCGCGTTTTTCCAGCGACTCGATCATCTTCCCCAAGTGACTATCCGCATGCTCAATCTCCAAACCATAGTCCAACATGTCATTGCGAATAATTTCATTGTCTGGCCAAAAACCGGGGACTTCCTTGATATCATCAATACTCTTTCCACCCAAAGTCTGCCCAGTTCCGTATTCATAACGTCGATGCGGCTCTTTTGCTCCGTACCAAAAAAACCAAGGATCGCTTCCATTAATCTCCTCCAAAAACACTTCGAAATTGCCCGCGTAATCTTCGCCCGAAATTCCATTTGTCGGCCTCGATTCCAAATTCTCCGACTGGTAGGCCTTCGCAATCAACTCTCGCACCTCGCCATCAACGGTGACTGCGGTTCCTGGGCCCCACCCTTTGCCGGTCTTACCCGCTTGATATCCGTTCTCCCGGAGCGCTTCAGGAAAAGTTTTGAACTTCGTAGGAAATTCAACCACGTGGTTCGCCGCTTCCTCGAGCTGCCACGAATTCCGCCCAGTGAGAATGCTCGAACGAGACGGAGCGCATTTGGCATTCGGCGTGTAAGCGTTTTGAAACAATATCCCCTCCGCTGCCAAACGATCGAAAGCCGGAGTATTCATCCATTCGCAACCATAAGCGCTCATGTGCATGTAGGACGCGTCATCCATGATGCAGAACAAAATATTCGGCCGCTCCTTTTCCGCCGCAAAAGCAGCCGAAAAACCAAAAGAGAGCGATAGGATAAAACGAAGACTCAAGAAAACTCGCATACGATAAAACTCGCGATTCCAGACCTCCAAAGCAATAGGGAAATGCATCTAGCTTCTCATTGCCGACCCGGCAACGAACTCAGTCCCCTCGTTTCTTAAACGTATAGCTCAGCCCTAATTTTTCCGCTTCTTCACGCAATTCGTCATCAGTCCACATTCCCAATCGTTCGACCATCGCCTCGCGCGCCCCGACAATCGTTTCTTTACCAACCGGCTCGCCCCAAGACCGTCGGTTCCACTTGTAGCCAATATAGTTGATCACATCCGCCAACTGCTGATCGCTATAGGTCTGGCCAAATGGAATCATCACTCCTTCGCCATAATGACGCCCGCGAAGAGGTCCCGTCATTCCATTGATCAAGATTCGAGCGACCAACGGAGCCTGTTCGCTTCCTTGCATAAAAAGCGGGCTCTCCGCGAGTGGCGGAGCCAGGAGCGTATCCCCTTCGTAAATACCAAGTCCGCGATCGCCATGACACGTCACGCAAATCGATTTGTAAACGACCTGTCCTCGCTTAGACGACGCGCCCAATGCCGCGAGCTGTTTTTTCTCGTTTTCCGCATCGGCAAGTCCGACGAAAATCGGATGGTCCCCATTCGACTTGAAGATCAATTCTTGCAGCTCTCTACTCTGCCTAGTCCCAAGCCGACCCAACGAATTATAAATCTGAATTACGAGCTGAGGATCCGTTTTTTCTTCAGCCAAATGGTTGTCGATCGCTTTCGAAAACGCCGGATCCCCCTCCTTCAACCATGGTTCAGACAAACGTACGCCCGTCATTCGCACTCGATTCGACCGATGTTCAAGGGCACCCAACACCAATTTTCGATTCAACTTACCCAAACCTTCCAAAGTCCATAATGCATTGATCCGAGCATTATCCGATTTTCCTACCCAAACCATCTTTTTCAACGCAAACACTGCTGTTTCGCCGCCCCTCAATACAATTTGCATCTGAGCTTGGTCACGCCACCAACCGTTATGATGATCCAAATACGCCACAAGCTCCTCGCCTGACTGGTCGAGCATCCGCGGTTGCTCGAAAACCTTCACGTCATCGGGAACCAAACGATAGATCCGTCCATGACGCGTCACATCCAACATTCCCCAGTCTCTCACTCGGTGATACCGCTTTACCCATGGATGATTGCCTTCAGTCGGAAACCAATTCTTCTCTTGAATAATCCCGCGGTACATATCTGCAAAGTAAAGCGTACCATCCGGTCCTGACTCGCTCCATACCGGTCGAAAATACGTATCCGTCGAGCGGATAAACTCAGCCCCGGGGGTCACATTGTAAGCTACACCCTTTCCGCTCGACCAATCGAAACGGGAACCGCGAATAAACCGCCCAACAGGCTCGCAGGTCGTCATAAGCCCTTCATAAGGCCCCATGATTCCAGATCGAATCATCGTCTGACCCGAGCTGGCCGAAAAATTAGTAAGGACCCGTTTGTTTCCAACATCGTATCCGCCAGACGACTGGTCCTCGGTTTCGCAAATCGAATAAGGAGTCTGGTAATCCGGCCCATGCTCATTGATCGATACAATCGGATAGCCCGCTGGAAATTGAAATGAATGAGCCGGATTCGCCCCGCCCGCCCACGTGCCATATATCCGCCCATCATCGTCCCGCGCGATACCCCATTGGGAGATGCGCGACTCGGAATGCGGGGACGAGGACAACTGACCGTCTTCGTACTTCAATCGAGCATAATTCGTATCGATTCGATTATCCAAATTCCACATCAGTCCCGTTGACTGATGCTCGATGTTTCCTTTGTTCGCATCGCCTTCATATGCAATTTCACGCCGATCCGCGACCCCATCCTCGTCATCGTCAAAATACGACCAGACCGAATTCTCGTCCGTAAAATTCACCAAGACTCGATCATGCAATGGCAAAACCGTTCGAGGCAACAGAACATTATCGATGAAAACCGTACGCCGATCCATTTTGCCATCCCCGTCCGTATCCACTAATTTAACGACTCTAGAAACTCTATCTTTCGCCCCCGACGCATGTTCGTCCTGCATGTAAGTGCGCCATTCGCATACGTACATGGCTCCATTGCCATCGAAAACGAAACTGGCCGGTTCCTCGACCATCGGCTCACTGGCAACAAGCTCCAAATGGAACCCCTCAGGAACTTCGATCGTCTTCATCGATTCCTCAGGACTCAAAGCTGGTATTCGATCAGCTGCAAAAAGACTGACTGACGCCAATCCGAATAGAGAACAGGTAAGGGAAAAACAAGAAAGCGGACTCATAAACAACGAAGAGGTAAGTTTTATAAGGAAATAAATACCCACACAATCAGCAGTACCTCAAGCTTGATTCCCAGAATCTAAAGGCACATCCACAGAATAAGAGGCCAAAGACCGAGCCTCCAGGTCACGATTAGCCCATCAACCTCCTAAGGTGGCCCGCGACGTCCTGGATCCCGATATTGAAAAACGAAATCAAATTCCCAATGCTAAATTACTCATCTAAATCGAAACGAATACAAATCCGCATCATTTAAGGCGATGCGCAATTTCACAGCCTTGCCCGCAAGAGCTGAAACATCCGATCCGTCTTTCCATTTTACGACTCGCTCTATCTCATTTCCAAAAATGGGGAGGCAGTCATCTAACCCGTATCCAAGAATTGGGTCTCCATTCAAATCCAACAATTCTACCCTCAACTCTCCCGCGGCGGAACTCTCATAGTTGATTTCCAATTCCCCACCTGAAAAGCGGAAAGATTTCGAAAGCAGCTCGCCGCCTTCGTAAGACGCGTTAACCGATACGAATCCATCAAGCCTCAACGAATAGCGATCCAGATGAGCCGATGGCTGCGCATAGTGCGACATACGATAGATATACAACCTCCTTCCATCGCCTTCCGCCAATCCAAGAGCAGGCGTGTTATCCCGAGCCACCCAATCCAAAGTCGTATCCCCAGGGCGAATAAACGCTTCCATAAACGATCGATCGTAAACCTTGCCACCGCGCGTGCTCATGAAAATCGAATCGCTCGAAGCAATAGCGTATTTGGGATTGTCAACCAATCCACTCGAAACGCTTTCATCCAGAGCAGCCTTCTTCGGGAAAAAGCGTTTCGCTAAAGCCAAATAGATATGCGGCGCCCGGAAATAGGGCTGCGTTCCATTCGTGTACAAGTGCTCCATCGGAGTATCCCCAAAGTCCATCGCCACCGGATCGGTCCAGTTCAAAAAGTCCTTCGAGGTCGTGCGGCTGATCGTGCGAAATCCATTAAAACCCTCTCCTGTCCACGTACGGAAATAACACACGTACTGCCCTTCGCTAGCAGACCAAAACGCGACGTTATGCGAATCAAACAATCCTTGCGTAAAAATGAATTCCTTCTGCCACATTTTCCAATGTATTCCATCGGGCGAAATAAACGCAGCCAAGCCCTTACCCTCGACACCGGTGATCGCCTTAAACCGGCGTTCCGCCGGAACCCCCGGTCGCGTATCTAGCATCGGACTAAAACTGCGCGAATACTTATCGTGAAGAGCTAAGACTACGTTGTTATCCTTAGTTCCATTTATCTCATAAATCCCAAGATTAGGTTTCGTCCAAACTATGCCGTCCTTCGATTCCGCATAACAGGTGACTGCAACCGTCCCCTCTTCCACATCAGGCAACCCGCGATAATACATCCGGTACAAATCACCGTCCTTGATAATCGTCGGATAAGCCGAGAACCGCCCTTCCCAAGGTTTATCGAACGCAAACGCCGGCCCCTCCCGCAAGGGCTCATGGAGTCGCAATTTAAGTCCGTCTAGCGACTCGATAATGAATTTGTCAACAAAGAGTTCCCGCCTATTCCCCAAGTTGATAACCGACTCTTCAGCAATCAAAACAGTAACAAAAAGCGACAATACAACCGAAGTCAGGAGGGTACATTTTAAAGAGCTCATTGGAACGCGAATATCTAATCGTCTACGAACTGTCCGACAACGTTTTCCTTGTTTTACAATACAGCCAAAACGAAAAATTCAAACGATTGTTTGAATCCGTATCTCAACCCGAAACGTACAGGCTAGTAAACCAATACGAGTCGTAAATCGATTCGAGAACAAGGAGGAGAAAAAATGAAATACCGCAAATCATGGAAACGAATCCCACTAAGAAACCTAATCACTTGCCTTGCGGCTATTATCATCGCTTTGCCAACCGCGCTATCAGCGCCGCCAACAAAGGAAGACGTCGAGAATAGCCTTATCGTCAACATCGACGATGTACGGACAGTATTCAACATAGACGCCGAATGGATACGAGAAGACTTGCTCGAACGCGCATTCTACGATGCCGACGGAAAAGAGATCAAACTCGGCGTATTCCATGGCTATCGTTCAGGAATCGACGTCTCGATGCGCAGCGATGCGGCGAACCAAGCCTCGGAAATCAATTTCCGAGGCTTTTTTGGATACAGTAGAACCTAATGGTAGCGGCCGATCTCCGAGCGGCCATTATTCATAATGATTGCTGAGCGATTACCTCGTTCATCGTGACCGCTCGGAGATCGGCAGCTACCCTTAAAACAAAACTCAACGCCATGGATGACTATGGCTACACTAAATCACACGCGTCGGCTGGCATCCAGTGGGCGCCTTTACCATCCCATTTAACGTTACAGCCAACCGGATTCGTTTCGGATATACTTATAGGCTGGCCGCTGGTCGCTTCTTCGAGAACGCGTTCGAGATCATTAACGGTCAATGCACTACCGTCGCGCGGGGTATCGATGGCGCGTCCGGTATAGATGAGCTTTCGTTCCTTGTCGAAAACGTAGAAATGCGGTGTACGCAATGCCCCGTAGGCTAAAGCAATTTCCTGAGACTCGTCATGCAGATACGTCCAGGGAAAACCGTGCTCTTCCATTCGCGTAACCATGTGAGGAAAGTCGTCCTCTGCATACGTGTTCTTGCTGTTTGCATTGATCCCGACAAATGCCACTCCGCTGCTCTTGAACCGATCGGCGGTCTGACGTGTGACCTCATCCGAACCGGTTACGAAAGGGCAGTGATTGCAGGTAAAGAAAATAACCAAGAACGGGGAGTCCGCAAAGTCGCCCAATGCATAGTTTCGTCCATCGGTCGCTGGAAGATTGAATTCAGGAGCGCTCGCTCCGACTGGCAGTGTAAAAGACATCCATGCAGCCAAAATTGAAATCTCAAATCTGGCAACGATTTATCCTCCGTAGCCTATCGGACCCCAAATTACTGCTGAGCTGGCTTGACCTGTTTCGGTGATGCTTTCGAGCGAAGCTGTAGCGACTTTAGGCGTTGCTTGAAATCCTTCGGCAGCGGTTGGGTCCAACTAACCGCTTCGTCGGACTTCGGATGAATGAATCCCAACTCGGCCGCGTGCAGCATGACTCGATAACCTGGAATGAGCGGGCCAATAAAATTTCGAATGTAAACCTTTTCGCCAACGATCGGATGCCCCGCTTCGCTCAGATGAATACGGATCTGATGCGTCCTTCCCGTTTCGATCCGGCAAGCCACCAAACTCGCCTTGTCCAAACGCTCGACCCCTTCGACATGCGTTACCGCTATCCGACCGAGCTCCTCGCCTTCCGCGTTTACGCGCCCTTCCGGAACCGAACCGCGAATACCGCTGCCCGCGTCCCTCGCAAGTCGCGAACGAATGGTCTGCTCCGCTATTTTCCCATGCACGATCGCATAGTATTTCCGCTCGATGCTATGAGCTCTAAATTGTTGGGACAATGCCTGCTGCGCAGCGAACGTCCGAGCGAACACGACCAAGCCGCTCGTTTCCTTATCGATCCGGTGAACCACCCTCAGGCTGACCTTATTGCGACGCCCTTTCGGATCGAGGACCCGCAAGTGATCGAGAACCAAACGATCCAACGTTTCCGTCTCCTCGCTCGAATGATGAGGGACGGTCATCATCCCCGCTGGCTTGTTCACCACGACGATATCCTCGTCGAACATCACGATCTCTTTCCGATCGAGCGCCGACTTGGGCTGTGTTTTCGGAGCACTCATCCGCAACTCAATGCGATCCCCCGCAGCAACAACAAATTCGTGGGCGGTAATACGAGTCCCGTTAAGAAAGACCTTCCCCGTGTCGATCCACGTTCGAGCCTTTATCCATGGCAAATCAAAGTGGCGTTTCACCGCTTTGTCTAAGCGCACCTTATCAAGCTCGGTTGAAATAAACCGATCGGGCCCCTCTTCATTTTCAGACTGTGATTGCATTTCGATCAAACCGTTAACGCGCTAAACCGACTCGTTGTCGAGAACAGCAATGTTCCTAACTCCCGAAATCCTCGCCCACCCTAGCCTTATTCAATCATCTCATAACCACGGGAGCGACTCGCATGTAATCCCCAAAAACAGCCTTACCTTCATTCTTAACGACTCCACTCTTCCATTACTCGCTTTCCTTTGCGAGTGTCCTCCAGATGTCTGTTACCAATCCACTCGATACACTCAAAAACACCTTCGGCTTCGACGCTTTCCGCGAAGGGCAGGAGAGTATCATCAACCAAGTCCTCAATGGAAACTCAGCCCTCGCCGTTTTCCCGACCGGCAGTGGCAAGAGCCTGTGCTATCAACTGCCAGCTCTGTTGCTTCCCGGCCTAACCATAGTCATTTCCCCGCTGATCGCATTGATGAAAGATCAAGTCGACTTCCTTCAGGAGCGCTCGATCCCTGTCGCCCGACTCGATTCGTCCCTGACTGCCGATGAAACCCGCCAGGTCTACACCAACCTCAACAACGGTCACCTAAAGCTCCTCTACGTCGCCCCCGAGCGCATTTCAAACGAGCGCTTTTTCGCTTCCATCGAAGATGTCTCCATCTCGCTTATGGTCATCGACGAAGCCCACTGTATTTCCGAGTGGGGACACAATTTCCGTCCCGAGTACCTCAAGCTTTCCATCGCGGCCAAAAAACTGAAAGTTGGACGCATCCTCGCCCTTACCGCCACGGCAACCCCTAGCGTCGTCGACGATATTCGCCGCGAATTTGCAATCCCTCCCGAAGCCTACGTCAATACCGGTTTTCACCGCCCCAACTTATTCCTCGAATTCTCGCCAACCCCTGCTCTCGACCGGATTGAGACGCTCAAAAAAAAACTCGCCGGATCGCCCGCCGGTCCGACCATCGTTTACGTCACTTTACAAAAGACCGCCGAAAGCGTCGCCGAGGCCCTCCGCGAAGCTGACCAACCAGCGAAGGCATATCACGCTGGTATGAAAAGCGAGACGCGAAGTAAAATCCAAGATTGGTTCATGGCTTCAACCAACGGAATCGTCGTCGCGACTATCGCTTTTGGAATGGGTATCGACAAATCGGATATACGCCATATCTATCATTTTAATCTCCCCAAGACCCTAGAAAACTATTCGCAAGAGATCGGCCGGGCCGGGCGTGATGGCTCGCCCTCCCACTGCGAAATTCTTGGTTCCAATGAAGACCTAATCGTTCTGGAAAACTTTATCTACGGCGACACCCCCACCGAAAAAAGCATCGATGCATTCGTGGAGTTCATCCTTTCCCAGGAAACCGAATTCGACATTTCGATTTATCAACTATCTCACCTTACTGACATTCGACCGCTCGTATTGAGCACACTCCTCACCTATCTAGAACTCGACGGAATCATCAAATTCACCGCTCCGTTCTACAGTGAATACAAATTCAACTATCTCGTTTCCCGCAGCGAAATCCTCGCCCAATACGATCCCAGTCGCCAAGCTTTCCTCGGGAAGCTATTCGACCAAGCCGTCAAAAAACAAACATGGAGCTACATTAACCTGGATACAGCCGCTTCCAATCTGGGCGAAGACCGAAACCGCATTGTCAAAGCCTTCAATCATCTGGAAGAGACCGGCAAACTTGAAGTCGGAGTGACCGGATTGCGGCAGGGTATGCGATTGCTACAGCATCCAGACTCGAGCCGAGTCGCCCAAAACCTAAGCAACAAGGTCTTTCGCAACGAAACCCGCAACATCGAACGCACCCAAATGGTAATCGAGCTCCTCAATGCCGATTCCTGCAAAACCCGAGCGGTTCTTGAATACTTCGGCGAAGACCTCGGAAGTCCATGCGGGCATTGCAGTCACTGCGAAACCGGCAAGACCGATAGAATCCGTAGCGCCGAACACAACCTAAATTCCAACGAGCAAAATCAAATCAATCGATTCCTCGATGAGCGCCCAATCGGCTTTAAAACACCCCGCGAGAACGCCCGATTCCTCTGCGGTATCGCGTCCCCAAAACTCAGCCGAAGCCGTCTAACCCAAAACGAGCTATTCGCCTCCCTCGAACAAAGCCCATTCCACGCCGTACTAAAAGCCCTCGAGGGCAAGTAAGGTTTAGAGAACTCGGGTAACTTCAATCAACCGAGTCCGAAGACCTAGATCCACCCTTCTCAACCCGCAACGTTGCTCCGAAACGTCTCGGCTCGCGCTTTTCCAAGAGTTTGCCGTTGCTGCGACAGCTTAAACGCCCTACCACTCCCTTCTTATGTCATTCGATTCACTCGGACTATCCGAATTCCTTCTAAGCTCACTTGAAGATCTCAGCTACGACATCGCTACGCCCATCCAGGAGAAAACCATCCCCCTCGTCCTAGAAGGTAGAGACCTATTGGCTGCAGCTCAGACAGGATCAGGTAAAACCGCTGCTTTCGTCCTCCCGATGCTCCAACGATACGCCAACTCTCTGAAAAACGAGCAAACCGAGCAGAGCCTCATTCTCGTCCCAACACGCGAACTGGCCGACCAGGTTGGAGCAGCTATCCAAGATTATGGTCAGGCGATGCCGCAGCCTCCCAAAACCCTAACCATATTCGGTGGCATATCTATCGACCCCCAAATCGAAAAAGCTCAGGGCGGAAGCGACATCATCGTAGCCACTCCAGGAAGATTGCTGGACTTGATCGAACGGAAAGCCGTTAGCATCTCCCAGATCAATATGCTCGTTCTCGACGAAGCCGATCGCCTGCTCGCACTCGGATTTGCCGACGAGCTCAATGCCATCCTCAAGCTCCTTCCCGCAAAACGACAAAACCTTCTATTCTCCGCGACCTTTCCTGAGGCTGTAATTCAAATTTCGGATACACTGCTCGACAACCCCGAAATGATCCAACTCGAAGTCGCATCGAAACCTGCCGAGAATATTGCCCAACGAACAATCGAAGTAGAGCAAGACAAACGCACCGCTCTTCTACGCCACTTGTTGAAAACCGAAGAGTGGTCGCGGGTCCTCGTATTCGTCGCCACCAAACGCCGCGCCGCTAATGTAACCGCCAAGCTCACAAAACAAGGCATCCGTGCCTCCGTCCTGCACGGCGACCTCAAGCAAGAGCAGCGCACTCGAGCATTGGAGAACTTCAAGAACGGCAAAACACAGGTACTCATGGCGACCGACCTCGCCGCCCGAGGAATACATATCGAGCAACTGCCCTGCGTCATTAACTACGACCTTCCCCGTTCGCCGACCGATTACGTTCACCGCATCGGCCGCACTGGTCGCGCCGGCGAACCAGGAACCGCCATCAGCTTCGTCACCGTCGAAGAACATCGACACTTTCAGCTCATCGAAAAGCGTCACGACCTAACCCTCGACCGCGAACGCATCGAAGGCTTCATTCCTGAGAACTGGGACCCCGACGCAATTCCTGTCCCCACTGCGCCCGTCAAAGGCAAACGCAAAAGCAAGAAGGACAAATCCCGAGAAGCCGCCGCCCGAAAAGCCCACAACAAACGCGAAGCCGCTCAAGAGAACGCCGCAGAATTACCAGAAAGCGAAGTAGCCGAAACTAACGAGACTCCAACGGCTCCAGTAACAGTAGCGCTAGAGCCCAAGCCCGAGCCTGCAGAAATTCAGGAAGAACCAACGGAAAAGAAGGTCGCAGCTACAATTGAAAGCCCGCCCGAAGAAGCCCCAGAACTCGACCCATCCAATCCATGGGCCCAATCCCTCAAAAAACTCAAAGGGAACGATTAACCAAACCCAGCCAAGTCAACAAAATGGTAGCGGCCGATTTCCGATCGGCCATATCAAGAAAGTCCTTACAGAGCAGGTCCCAGTCATTTCGAAAACCTTTATTCCGGCGTAGCCGGATCCTTAATGGCTCGTCCCGCCAAGGCGGGAAGGCTCCTCGGTCCCGCTCAGCGGGTTCAATGACTAAATCCTCAGTCATTCCTTTATTAAAACGTCACCGCTACGCTAGGATGATCCCACGAGCGCGGGATCAAATAAGGTTCTTTATAACTCAAAACCAAATTCCTCCGTACCTCTGTGAACTCCGTGATTTAAAAAATAATTGGATCAATTTTCAGAAGATGGATCGAGGCCTCCGGACTCGATTGTCCAACCCAAAACCCCAGCCCTCCCACACCATCTCCAATTTAGCCCTTGGCCCTCGACCTCATTTACTTCAATTTGATCGCAAAGAACATCCCAGTCTAATGCGTATCAAACTCCTCACTACCCTTTCTGCCTTCCTAATCGCAACACTCGCGACTTCCATCCAAGCGAAATCCGACCGCCCTAACGTGGTCATTTTGCTAGCCGACGACCTCGGCTCGGGCGACCTCGGTTGCTATGGCGGTCCAGTCCGTACTCCCGCCATCGATTCGCTCGCCGCGCAAGGCACCAAGTTCGAAGTCTTCTACTCAGGTTGCGCAGTCTGCTCCCCTTCTCGTGCTACCTTGCTAACAGGGCGCCAACACATCCGGACAGGCGTTTACAATTGGATTTTCGACCAAACCCAAAAATCGCACCTGCTTGAACGCGAAATTACCATCGCCGAAATCCTCAAAGGAGCGGGTTACTCTACCGCCCATATCGGAAAGTGGCATCTAGGCCTGCCCTTCAAAGGACACAGCAATTATAAACCAACCCCTGCCCAGCATGGTTTCGACTACTGGTTCGCCACAGCAAACAACGCTGAACCCAGTCACCGCAACCCGACGAATTTCATTCGTAATGGAAAAGCCCTCGGCGAGATCGAAGGCTATTCATGCCAAATCGTGGTCGACGAAGCGATCGACTGGCTCGACAACAATCGCGACCCCGACGTCCCTTTTTTCCTCAATGTCTGGTTTCACGAACCTCACCAAAAAGTTGCTGCTCCAAATGACATCGTCGAATTCAACCAAAACCTAAAACATAGCGAAGGCCTTCCTAAAGGCCAAACGGAACTCGCTAGCATTTACTCGGCCACCATCGACAACACGGATCGAGCGATCGCTCGACTAAAGCAGAAACTCGACGAGGTAGCTCCCGCTGAAGATACACTCATCATCTATGCCTCCGACAACGGCTCTTACCTGCGCAACCGCAATAGTTCCCTCCGCGGACAAAAAGGCGTCAATTGGGAAGGCGGCCTGCGCGTCCCTGGAATCTTCAATTGGCCCGGAACCATTCCCGCAGGCAAAACCCTTGAAACACCCACTGGCCTAGTCGATATCCTTCCCACTCTCTGCTCCCTCCTCGATCTCGATCGCCCTACCGATCGTCACCTCGACGGCGCGAACATCGCTCCATTGCTACTGGGTCACCCTGCAGAGTTCACTCGTTCACAGCCCTTCTACTGGCACGTTCACCGATCCGTACCCATCGTAGCGATACGCGATGGCAAATACTCCCTCGTCGCCAAGCGGGACAATCCAGAGCTTTCTTCTACAAACAAAACCGATGAAGCATGGATTCCCTTGATCAAAGAAGGGGGCTACAAGGACTACGAACTCTACGACTTAATTTCAGACCCCAATCAAACTACCGATCTCGCCAAAGTGCTGCCCGAAACCGTCGAAACGCTCAAAACCAAACTCCTCGAAATCAATGCCAGCATTATGGCCGATGCCCCCGACTGGCACCTGCAATAACGCCGTCTAAACAATCACTCAGAAGGTATCTGCCAATCTCCGAGCGGCCAACATCCCACGAGGAAAATTATGCAACCTTTGAATCGAGTTGTGGAGTAGACGTTCAAAGCACGCCAATTCTCCGTTATTCGTCAAAATCTTACCCAATAGCCAACGCCCCCCTACAAAGCTCATGTATTCACTACTAAAGGCGTTGTTCAGATCCGAGATCTCGCTTTCATTTGCTCGAACACACTTCATTCTACCGCTCCCTCAGAACCGGGCGATCATCATTTCGTTTGCACGTTTCCCAGTGGCTGAATGACTATGAATGCTTTCTTCAGAGTCAGCACTGACTAAGCAAAGCCAATTTTTCTCGATGAACCTCCACTTGAATAGAACATCTTCCCTCATCCTAGCGGTCGCGGCACTTTTTGTAGCGGCCACCGAATCGAAGCAAGTCAGCGCCAAGCCGAACGTCATTCTCATCTTAGCCGATGACCTGGGCCCCGGCCTATTAGGCGCTTACGGTCAGCAACTGATCAAGACCCCGCACATCGATCGCCTAGCGACCGAGGGAATGAAGTTCAACAACTACTACGGCGGCGTCTTCTGTGCTCCCGCTCGCTGGACGCTCATGACGGGACTACACGACGGTCGAATGGGCGGCTGGAGGCACAGCAAAGCCGGACTCCCTATCAAGCGTGACTCCGGGGAGATCACCGAAGTGGAATATCAAGAGGAAATGGCCAAGGTCAAAGCCGGGGCTCATCCGATTCATCCACAAGAAGTATTCCTTGGACAGATCGCCCAACAAGTAGGTTATCGCACAGCTCAATTTGGAAAGCTAGATCGTGGTTTCCTAACGTGGGCCGAACGCGTTGAACGTTTCGGTTGGGAATTCCATGAAGGCTACTACGACCACCAACGAGCCCATGGATTCTACCCGCCCTATTTGTGGCGCAATGGCGAGAAATTCGCACTCGAAGGCAACTACGATCCGCGCTGCGGAAAAATGTCCGAGAAAGGCGACGAACCCGTTGGCTCTGGCGGAAAGACCTATTCTCAAAATGTATTTATAGATGGGATACTGAAGTACATGCGCGAAAGCAAAGACGAACCGTTCTTCATCTATCACTCAACTCAACTACCGCACGGACCAGTCGCCATTCCTGAAATTCACGCGGATTTCGTGGACAACGAATCGCTCTCGCTAGCCGAGAAAAAGTACGGTTCCATGGTCAAAATGCTGGATGATCACGTTGGCCTTATCATCGCCGAACTTAAGTCGCTCGGTATCGATGACAACACGGTTGTATTTTTCACTTCCGATAATGGACACGAATTGTACTACGGTCCGAAACCGGCCTTCCACAAACAAATCTTGTTCAACGGCGAGAAGGCCAATCTCGATGATAAAAAATGGCGCACCTCGGACAACGGCGACGTGTTCGATGGAGCCGGAGGACGAGCCGGTCTCAAGCGCTCTGGCTATCAGGGAGGCATGCAGTGCCCGATGATCGTTCGCTGGCCGGGACGCATTGCTCCTGGATCCGAAACGAATATCCTTAGTGCCCACTACGATTTCATGGCGACACTGGGCGACTTGGTTGGAACGAAACCGCCGACCGGCAAAGACAGTATTTCCTACCTGCCCACGCTTTTGAAGAAACCACAAAACGAATCCCACGACTTCGTTTTCGTCTACAACCTGAACAACCGGATGGGCAGCAGCGCTCTCATTTCGAAGGACGGTTGGAAGCTGGTCGAAATCGATAGAAAGAAAGACAGGTTCCAGCTTTACAATATTAAGAACGACAACGAAGAGCGTCACAACCTCGCAGCCCAGCACCCCGAAAGACTTTCCCGCTTAAAAGAGCTCTTCCTACAGCAAATCAATTCGGAACGTTCCGACATTTAGACAAGATACTTTCTTCAAATGAAAACTATACTTATTTCAATCTGCCTAGCGGCGACACCCTTAACGGTCGCTCAAGACAAACCGAACGTGATCGTGATCGTCGCCGACGATTTAGGCTACGCCGATGGCCTCGCTCCCACCGCCGACAAAGGCCGTAGCGAGTTCACTGGCAAAGCTTCCGACGAAAACCAGTTCTAAACTCCGTCTCTCCGTAACGTAGCCCTAACAGCCCCATTCATGCATGACGGCCGATTTGCAACTCTCGATGAGGTTGTAGAGCACTACAGCACCGGTATCAAGCAATCAGACACGCTCGACCCAAGTCTAGCCAAGTACTAGGCCGCAGGCCTTCAACTCAACAGCGAAGACAAAGCCGCAATCGTCGCTTTCCTGAAGTCCCTCTAAATCAGAAAGAACTCCGATTCCTGTTATGCTATGATTAAAGACCTTAAACTCCGAAATTTGATCCAGTATTTAACGTCGTAAATGGAAATGCAAAATTGACAGGCTCCCAGGGAAATAAGTAATGCTGATTATCAGATATTAACGTTAAAAAAATTCTTATGCCGCCGATTTTGACGCGTAGACGATACTGATGTGCCCCAAAGTCACAGAGCTAAGACTTGAACTAAAAAAGATTCCAGATGGATGAATAAGCATATTAAAGCAGTTCAGACAACGGCGACAAGTGCCGCGTCTGACTTCGCCGTTTGGCACAAAATAAATGACTGAAATGAATACTCCGATACAAATACTTCGCACCATTCACGGACTTGCAGATCAAGAAACGACGAATCATTAGTTAAACCGATGAGAACCCCCATCGCCCCATAGGAACAGCGATTTTTTGTTTATAATAATGATGTACGCAACTAAGAAGTCTCTCTGGAGAAATTCAGTTTTTTTTATTATGAACATGATATTAAGGGTGATAGCAATACGTGTTGTCTATTTGTTTCTTGTTTTCTTGTTTCCTGCCGTGGCTGCGGCGGCGGAGCCTATCCGAAATGATCACTACGTCATTATCCGGATAGCAAATGTAACACCTAATTTCTACGGGTTTGTGCATAATGGAGGGGGAGCAACTTCGGCCATGGAGCCGAAAACGACATCCTCTGGACAGGTATATGACGTTATCGTTTGGCAGGAAAGACAAGCTGTTCATGCCTATGCTTTCAGTGAAAAGTTTAACCCGCATATTACCCAAGAGGGAATGTCTCAAGAAGAATGGGTCGAACACCGAGAGAGCTTCGTGTTTCGTTCTTACGCTGGTATGCCGGAAAGCTCTATGGTCGAGGCTCGGAGTAGGTTTCTGCGGGATTCCTTGAGCTCTTTGTTTGAGGATATCTACTTACAGCACCCGGCTTCGGGAATCTTGCTGATGTTTAGTGGACACGGCGGCGGCGGCGGTGGAATGATAGAAGGTTTGTTGAGTCAACAGGATTCCTTTATCATGCTAAACAATTGGGTAAGAACAGCCGGAAGGAAAATTGACTGCATTGATTTCGGAGGGCCTTGCGATAAGGCATCCTTACCTGACCTCGTCAATTTCGCACCTTTTTGCTCATATTATATCGCATCTGACCTCCCAAATGGAGGCTATAGTCTTGACAATTGGAACATAGAAGACTTCACGGCAACGGATGAAAACAGCCAATACCCAATCTTATTGAATGGAGATGAATCTCTAGAAAATATACTTAGGAAGCGCATAGACATCACTCAAATGCGATATGAGCTGAGCAGCAGCAACATGATCGCCAACAAGGTCGAGCAAGCGAACTACTTATTTGACTGTGAGGCCATTCAGGAGTTTGTCGAAGCATACACGCTTGATGCCGTTTATAGCTCCGGGGAAGATCTACTGACAAAGCTCGTCGAAGGCGGAATGACAGATCTCATTATGCTCTACAACGACATGATCATTCACTCAGCCCATAATCGAGATTTCTTTAATTGGGAGGTTGAGGCTAATGGAGTTTATACCTATGGTCAAAATTACCAGAAACTATCATTGGATATTACTGGAGGAGGCCAGACGTTAACACCTCCGGGAGATCTTGTAGTGATAAAAAACACTAATGTTCCACTTGTTGCAGCTTCGTCAAACACCGCCAATTTTAAGGGCTGGCTCTCTACTACAACTGAAGGTAGTCCCTTCTATTTGTCAACGGCCGAAGACTACTCTTTAGCGATGGATCAAAACTATACAATTGAAGCTGTGTTTACTCCCTACGAGTTTATTGCTACATCGCTACAGGCCTCGATTGAGGCTGGACTGTTCATAATGCAACTGGGAGCAGAATACGGACCGCAGATACTATTAGAGTGCTCGTTTGACATGACACCCGGCTCTTGGAAAGAAGTACATGGCTGGAAGATTATCAGCGACTCAACAATCTCTGTCCCCTTTTTGAGCGACCACGACCGAGTTTTCTATCGGTTCAAGACGCATCGGCAACTATCGCCTTGACGCCTTCTGCACTTCCTACCGGTTGTGCGAAGGTAAGAAAAGTTGAGATTAATTTCTCAGACGCCGAACAAGTGCGTGGAGAGAAACGGCTAATCCGCCCCGAGTTCAATTGATCCACCGCAGTTCAAACCCTTGTCCTATATCAAACTTGCACTCTAGGTCAGCCGTGGATTAGCTGTAACTCTCCGCAATCTCGACAGCAATTCGAAGCTTCCAATCGTCGTTGAAAAATACCCTAACTTGATAGCACGAAATCAATCACTCCCGCTACAAGTCATGCTGCCTAAGAACAAACCAACATCAATCGCTTTCATTTTCATCGCTCTATCGAGCTTCCACGCCGCCGAAGAAATCTCTTTCAACCAAGACATTAAGCCTATCCTCTCCGATCGTTGCTTCAAGTGTCACGGACCTGACGCAAAGAACCAAGAATCGGAGTTCCGACTGGACACGCACGAACAAGCCACGGCGGACCTTGGAGACCAATTCTTCGGAATCGTCCCAGGCAACATAGAGGAGAGCGATCTCCATTGGCGTATTTGGGAAGACGTCGAAGAAGACATGATGCCGCCCTTGGACTCGAATCTTTCACTCTCGGATGATGAAAAGAAACTGCTCGATCAGTGGATTGCAGAAGGCGCGCCCTACGACGAACACTGGTCAATAAAGGCACTACCGAAAACAGTAGACGCACCTACTAGTGAATCCAAATGGGTGCGCAATGATATCGACCGCTTTATCGAACAAGGATTCGCCGCCAGAGAAGTGATCCCCGCTGAAGAATCCTCGCGGGAAAAATGGCTCCGTCGAGCGAGTTTTGACCTCACTGGATTACCTCCTTCGCTTGAAGATATCGAAAACTTTTTGGCGGACAAATCAGAGCGAGAATACGAAACCGTAGTCGATCGTCTTCTGGCATCCGACGCTTACGCTGAACGAATGACTAGCGAGTGGCTTGACGTAGCGCGATACTCGGATTCCAATGGCTACCAACGCGACGCGGAACGACGCGTATGGCCATGGCGAGACTGGGTGATCAGAGCATTCCAGGAAGGCATGCCTTACGACGAATTCGTCACGACCCAACTAGCCGGCGACCTGCTACCGGACGCGACTCAAGACGACGTTCTCGCTACAGCGTTCAATCGACTACACGGACATTTGATGGAGGGCGGAATCGTACTCGAAGAGTATCGAGTCGAATATGTTGCAGACCGCACGCAGACCTTTGGATCGGCATTCCTCGGACTGACCACAGAATGCGCTCGTTGCCACGATCACAAGTACGATCCCATATCGACAAGCGAATACTACTCGCTCAGCTCGTTTTTCGCCAATATCGACGAGTCAGGCCTAATCGCCTTTTTCTCGGATGCCGTGCCAACACCCGCATTAACCCTATCCAATGAGAATGCCGATAAGGAAATGGCCAAAGCCCAGAAGAGAATCGATTCCCTTTCAGCCGAGCTTGCTGCTACGAATACCTCGCCCGGAGCCAAAACCGCATTCGATAAATGGCTGGAATCGAAACCAAACCTCGATTGGCCTGGGCGCGTCGCCTGGATTTCATTCGACGAGCTTGATGGCAGAAACATCGCCAATGCCGCTGCCCCAGACGTTCCAGCTAAAACGACCGATCTGAATGTCTTAGTACCCGGCGTAACCGGAAAAGCGCTACAATTCACAGGCGACGACAAGTTGGAGGTTTTCGACACAGGCCACTTCCCGCGCGAACACCCGTTTTCCGCATCTGTCTGGGTTCGTCCGAATCAACATGCGCCTCGCGAGAGCATTTTCAGCCGCGGTGGAGGAGCGGATGATGCCGCGAGCATGGGTTACGAATTCATGCTAATGGATGGCAAGCCAACCGCTTCGTTGATCCACTTTTGGCCCGGCAATGCAGCCCGCGTTCAAGCGAAAGAAGCAGTGCCGACCGGCCAATGGTCCCATCTAATAATGACCTACGATGGCTCTAGTAAAGCGTCCGGACTTAAGATCCTTCTTAACGGAAAACCAATGGAGCTGGAAATCGTCAAAGACCACCTAACCAAAGAGGTCGACAACTGGCACACTCCCAATGGAGGATTAGTTCGCCAACATTTGGTTCTCGGCGAACGCTACCGCGACCGCGGTTTTGTGAAGGGACAGATTGATGAGTTCCAAATGTTCGATCGAGAGATTTCTGATCTCGAAGCCAGATTGCTCTACAAGATGGAATCCGAATCGCAAATTTTGGATACATCGAACAAAACCGAAGAGCTATATAGTCACTTCCTCGCGACATCCTATCTGCCCGCAATGAGCTTAAGATCGGAATTGCAAGCAGCGCGTTCCGATTGGAATAACGTCATGGATAGTTTGGAGGACATTAGTGTAATGAGGGAGCTCGAAGAGCCAAAACCCGCTTACGTACTGACTCGTGGAGCCTACGATGCGCACGGCGAAGCGGTCACGGCGAACACGCCCGAAGCACTACCACCCTTTCCTGAAGATCAACCGCGCAATCGACTTGGCCTAGCGCGGTGGCTGACGGATCCGGACCACCCACTCACTGCACGGGTTACAGTCAATCGTTATTGGCAAATGATCTTTGGAGACGGACTTGTTCGGACCCCTGAAGACTTTGGTAGCCAAGGTAGTAACCCGACTCATCCCGAATTGCTCGATTGGCTGGCTCGCGATTTCATAGAAAACAATTGGGATCTACGCCACCTTTTGCGCCAAATAACGCTCTCGGCGACCTATCGCCAAAGCACCTTTGGCGACAAATCGAGCATCGCTAAAGATCCTGAAAATCGAACATTCTGTCGCAGCAACCCAAATAGACTAGCTGCCGAAATGATTCGCGATAACGCTCTTGCGGTCAGTGGCTTGCTCGTAGACAAAATTGGAGGACCTCCAGTAAAACCTTACGAGGTCGCCGTATCGTTCAAACCGATGAAACCGGACGACGACGACGGGTTGTACCGAAGAAGTCTTTACACGCTTTGGAAGCGCAATGCCCCCGCTCCGATGATGGTGGCATTCGACGCTCCTAAGCGCGATGTATGTAATTTAAGGCGCGAGCCTACCACGTCGCCGCTTCAGCCATTGGTAATCCTCAACGGGCCGCAATTCGTAGAAGCCGCCCGAGTATTGGGTGAAAAACTACTGGCAAAGCATCAAGGTGATCGAACAGCGGTAATCGAAGAAGCATTTACACTGCTTACTAGCCGACAGCCTGATCAAATGGAGGCGAAAATCCTCGGCGATCTCTACCAAGCCCAGCGAGCCGAATTCGATGCCAATCCTGCGGAAGCCAATGCTCTGCTAGAAGTAGGAACCTCACCGGTTTCGCTCTACGAAAACCCGAGGGAGCACGCCGCCGCAACCATCGTGATCAATGCGATGATGAACATAAACGAATCTCTAATAAAGCGATGAAAAAACCACTCTGTACAGGTTTTGAAAACCCACTTGGGATGTCCCGTCGGTCATTCCTTAATCAAGTCGGAATGGGCCTAGGAGGACTAGCGCTCGGCAGCATGATGAATCCCCTCCAGGCGCTCACCAACAATGGCCCTGCCCTGTCGGGTACGCATTTCCCCGCGAAAGCGAAACGCGTCATCTATCTATTTCAATCCGGGGGGCCTTCCCAGATGGATCTCTTCGACTACAAACCGCGATTGAACACCGAGCACGGCCAGGAGCTACCGGACTCAATACGTAAAGGCCAGCGCCTCACCGGCATGTCCACTAGTCAAGCCAGTTTCCCCTTAGCCGGATCTCCATTCGAATTTAAGCAACATGGAGAAAGCGGGGCGTGGTTTAGCGAAACCCTGCCGCACATGGCATCGATCGCGGATAAGCTGTGCTTTGTGAAATCAATGTACACAGAGGCCATCAATCATGGTCCCGCCGTTACAATGATGCTATCCGGATCGCAGATACCTGGTCGTCCTACCGCTGGATCCTGGCTGTCTTACGGTCTTGGTAGCTCAAACAAAAATCTCCCTTCATATGTCGTTCTCACACCGAAAGTAGCCAAAGGACAACCGCTCACATCCCGCTACTGGGGAAGCGGATTTCTGCCAGGTCGCCATGACGGCGTTAGCTTCAGGGCTGACAAAGACGCAGTGCTCTATCTCAACAACCCAGAGGGTGTCAGCCGCTCTAGCCGCAGCAAGACGATCAACCACTTAAAAGAGTTTCACGAATACCAGGTAAGCCAGCAAAGCGATCCTGTCCTAGAAGCCCAAATCGAACAATACGAAATGGCCTTTCGCATGCAGGCTTCCGTGCCCGAAGTTTCGGATATTAGTGGCGAAAGCAAAGCGACCTTGGAGCTTTACGGTGAAGGCGTGACCGAACCTGGCACCTACGCGGCCAATTGCTTATTGGCTCGTAGACTTGCGGAACGAGATGTGCCGTTCGTTCAGGTATTCCATACCGGATGGGACGCTCACGGAAACTGTCCTGAAAAAGTCAGGACGAATTCAAAGAAAACCGACCAAGCCTCCACTGCTCTGATCAAGGATCTGGAATCCCGTGGTATGCTAGACGATACATTGGTTATTTGGGGCGGAGAATTCGGTCGTACCAATTACTGCCAGGGCAAGATGACCAAGACCAATTTCGGTCGCGATCATCACCCCCGTTGCTTTACTACATGGATGGCAGGCGGTGGAATAAAACCAGGCTACACCCATGGCGTGACCGACGAATACTGCTACAACCTCGACCAGGGCGGAGTGCATGTACACGATTTTCATGCAACAATGATGCATCTTCTAGGAATCGATCACGAGCGCCTCACCTACAAGTACCAAGGCCGCCACTTCCGCCTAACCGATGTGCACGGCCATGTCGTCAAGGAAGTCTTGGCGTAGAAACGTATCCAGATAATTGAGACATAAAAACCTCAGCCCAAAACGCAATCGAAAATTTGACAAACGCGGTCGCTTAACTGAAAACCTTCTAAAAACCACGCCGCGCTGCGACGTAGCTACGCGAGGGACTAGCGTGGAGCCTGCAATTGGTCAAACTTAGGCTGGACCCTCATTATTCTCCTTCACCAGCCTCCTTCGTGCGTAGAATGTCAATCCAGCGCCTACGCATAGAATCACTCCCGCAACTCCCCCAATCGCTATTCCGCCTTCAATTGGGTTGGGAACGAACAACAGGACTGAGACGAAACTTCCATACACCAAGGCTAAGCGCCCTACCGTTTTCGCTTGAAATACTGTATTGTCTTTTCCCACCTCTTTTTCGAAATCCACAGGCCGTTCAAGATCCTCGAAAAAGTGATCTGCATCCGCCTTGTAACGATCACCCCAACCCTTAAAGAAAATACTCGTTCCCCAGAACACAAACGACGTAAGCGGAATATTAACCAAATACGACCACGTAACCGGGTGAGTCACAATATATTCAATCGACGGCTCGCTAGAAAACCACCCCAACATCAGTATCCAACCCGTCGAATAACACGAACGAAACAAGCATCCCGAAAAATATTGCAGCCCACGGTCCCCACTTAGGGACCCGACGAGCAAACAGTCCCCAAAAAACCGTTACAGCTATCGGAACTGTTAGTCTGCCATTCAATTGCTAATACATATCGAATAACGAAAGATTGCCTCACTCGACAATGAAAACCGAAATCCCGATAACCAATATCCCGAAAAAGACGGTCGTTATTCGCCCGACCATCAAGAGTTCGCCTTGATGCGTTCCGAGTTCCATATTAGAAAAACCTTCCGTGCAGGCCCATCTAGCTGCAGCTCCAATTAAAGCTGCCCGACTAAACGGGGCGCCCTAAATGAACAACCCTCCACCCTTCAATGAAAAGACTCCGATTATTAAGCCTCTCCGAACTAGTAATTCCCTAGGATCGCTAACGCTAAGCGGAAAAATATTCAGGCCAATATCTCAGCTCTACAAATCGTAGGTCCTCCGAATCAAACGACGAGTCTCTGCTTGTTTCTTTTCATTTAACACCGCCGAAGTAGCAATTGCGGTATCCAATTTCTCAACGAGTTGTGCAGCTACTTGGTAGGCGACCACCTTGGTGACCTCCGAACCGAGCATCCATCCTTTCTCCATTTCCTTCGAATACAGAACCATTGTGTCGACGACCACAGATTCCGTTCGCGGGAAGGAATCGCACATCAAATTCCAGGGATTCGAATTTCGATCACCCGAACGTCTAAAGTCAGTCCTCAAAAGAACCGACGGAATATCCGCGAATTTTGCTGTCATGAACTCCGCCACCGTTCCTGAATCCAGATCGCTCCCATCAAATTGAAAAATAGCCGCATCGCATCCCAACAAAGCCGCATAATCCATATCCCGAATAACTTTTGGCTCTAACGACGGCAACTCAATATCTTGGGGCAAGACAGGGCGGTATCGACCATTCGAAACCGCACTAAGCGACTCAGAGAGCAACGCATTTCCTGCCAAATGTTTAAGATCGAACAATTCCCCCGCGAGGTAAACGGTGTATCCATTTTCTTTATTCACGTTTTCTTCCAAATCCTCACTGAGTTAAACTTACCGCTATAATTGCAGTAAGGTAGCAAGCTACCATTCCTCCAAGAAGCGCTTTTATGCCATATTTCAAAAGAGCCGGACGTTGAGATTTTTCGAGCGAACCGATTCCTCCTATCTGTATGCCAACCGACGTCAAATTAGCAAACCCGCATAGGGCGTAAGTCGCAATCGTCACCGATTTGGGATCATTAAAGGCCCCCGCCTCCTGGAATTTAGCCAAATTCAGGTAGGAGATAAACTCATTGAGTACCAGTCGCTCGCCCAGTAATTGACCGACAATTAGGCAATCACTCCAAGCGACCCCGATCAACCAAGCAAACGGCGCGCTTAAAGCACCCACGATAAACGAAACATTGAACGCCTCGAACCGACCGTCAGTGACTCCGAATACCCAGTCATTCAAACCCGTCCAAGTGCCCAGCCCTTCGGAGACCAACCAATTTGCCAGAGTCGCCAAAGCAGTAAAAGCAATCAGCATTCCACCTACATTCAACGCGAGTTTAATCCCATCACTCGTCCCTTGAGTAGCCGCATCCAAAAGTCCATCGTTGAAACGCTCCCGCGGAAATGCCAATTGCCCGTCAATCGACTCCGATTGCGGTACCAGGATCTTAGATACAACCATAGCGGCTGGTGCGCTCAGAATCGAAGCTGTCAACAGGTGTTGCCCAAACGCTATAGCGCTTTCCCCTGAACCGCCTCCCAAAACGTTCATGTAAATCACCAAGACTCCGCCAGCGATCGTCGCCATACCACCTGTCATCAAAGACATCACCTCCGATTGGGTCATGCCCTTCAAATAGGGACGCACGACCAATGGGGCCTCGGTCTGGCCGATAAAAACGTTCGCTGCCGCAGCTAAACTTTCCGCTCCCGTCAAACGCATGGTCTTGTTCAACATCCAAGCAAACGCGTACACGATGCATGGCAATACTCTCAAATAATAAAGGATCGCCGAAAATGCGGAGAAAAAAATAATCGTCGGCAACACTGTAAACGCGAATCCGAATGTTCCCTCAGTATCGCTGGCCAGCCTTCCAAAAACCATCGATGCCGCCTCATTGCTAAACCCAATCAGGCGATTGAAAAAGCCCGCAACGCCTCGAACTGCATCATGAAAAAACGCTACCTTCAAAATAAGTAGCGCCATTACGATCTGTAAGCCGATCCCGTAGCCTACCAGTTTCCAACGAATTCGCTTCCGGTTCTCACTCAACCCGCAACACATCAACAACAACAGTACAATTCCAAGAATTGATCTGAATACGGTTATCGCTAAATCCATGGCCTCCTTGTGCGTTTAAATGCACAAAGAGTCTACAACAAATCGACTACCGAACCCCTTCGCTCAGGAACACCCGCAACTTCCCTCAAGTGCGAAAAGCAACTCCTAAGCTCTCCAGTGGCGACCCATGGCACTCCATCACAGCTCGAGCCAAAGCCTGAAACTCGGCTTTCGCCTTAACGAGAATCACTTCCGCCTCCCCGCCGTGATCATCAAGGCTGGATCCGCGTGATCCGCATGATTCGGTGCTACTAAAATCGATTGGCCATCGCGAACCAATCGCTCCAAGCCTTCTTGCCCAACGATACGAATATCGCTGACCTTATGCTCGAACCTAAACGATAAACGGGTAAGAGCGTGCAGTATTGGCCTAAACGCACGCGAATACTTCGGTGCCATAAATCGATACGGTATTGGGGGCCTGAGGAGATTCATACATATAGATCCTTCTCAAACGCTAAATTTCACGCGAGCAGTTGCAAGCCTCTCGACCAACCCGAAACCCTCAAGAGATTCAGCGACAACTCCCATTGCACTCGAATCACTCGATTCTCGAACTTTGTAAACCACACCCATCGCCTACATTAACGCTTGAAACTTCCGCGACCACCAGCAACCTAACACGTGTATGGATAAGCTTACCCGACGCATTCTCGCTACCTCGCTAACCGCGCTATTTTGTTCAGTCACTTTCGCAGACGACTGGAAACAGCTTTTCAATGGCAAGAATTTCAACGGCTGGAAACAGCTCGGCGGCGTTGCCAAATACGAAATCATGAACGGCGAGATCATCGGCAGCAGCGTTGCCGGAACGCCAAACTCCTTCATGACGACGGAGAAGAACTACACCGACTTTGTTCTAGAATTCGACGTTTGGGTCCAAGACGGTCTCAACTCGGGAGTTCAATTCCGAAGCAACACTAAGCCAAACCCAGACCTCCCCGGCGGACGCGTCTATGGCTACCAGTTCGAATTAGACACGGCCGAACGCGCCTGGACCGCCGGTATCTACGACGAAGCTAATCGCGGTTGGCTCTATCCAGTCGACTACAACGAGCCTGCACGCGCCCTCTTCAAACACGAACAGTGGAATACGGCTCGAATCGAATGCGTCGGCAATGAAGTGCAAACCTTCCTTAACGGCCAACCCGTCTCCCATATCGTCGACGAAAAATCGATTACCGGATTCATCGGACTCCAAGTTCACGGCATCGGAGACAAATTGGATCATGCTGGCTTCCAAGTCCGCTGGCGCAATCTACGCATCAACACCAATTCACCTAAGCTCACGCCCGATATTGGCATCTACATTCGTAACATCGCCCCCAATACGCTCAGTAAATCCGAAAAACGACAAGGTTGGAGTTTTCTCTTCAACGGTCACAACACCAGCGCCTGGAAGTCGATAAAGGGCGGCAATCCATTTACCGCGAACGACTGGGACGTTCGCAACGGCGAGCTCACAATCAAAGCCGGTTCCGAAGCAGGTGACATCATCACCAAGAAAACCTACGGAGCCTTCAAGCTCGATTTCGAATTCAAGCTCACCGAAGGAGCGAACAGCGGCGTCAAATACTTCGTTAACAATCACGCCGAAGTAGGCAAGAACGCTAAGTACCTAGGACTTGAATACCAAGTACTCGACGACAACAAGCACCCTGACGCGAAAATGGGCGTCGTTGAAAACCGGACAAGCGCCTCCCTCTACGATCTCATTCCCTCCTACCGAAATGTTCACACCCGCAAAGTGCCGCTGAATATCGGCAAATGGAACCACGCACGAATAGTCGTCCAAGCTGACGGCACGGTTCAGCACTGGCTCAATGGGTTCAATGTCGTCGAATACGAACGCGGCTCCAATATTTTCAATGCCCTTGTGGCTCGCAGCAAATACAAGGATGTCAAAGGATTTGGCCTAGCCGAAGCCGGTCATATTCTACTACAAAACCATCACGACCACGTTAGTTACCGCAGCATCAAAATCCGCGAGCTGTAAGCAGCATCAATCGTAGGGCCGGCGCTCGAGGCGCGCAGCGATAGTAAATCGCTCTCTAAAAACCTGTACAGCCTCCACCAAAGCCCGCACGCCTGCGTCCGTTGTATTCCCGTTGTCCTGAACACCCGAATACGCATGCACAGATAGCTTTCCATTCCATGGACTCAGCCCTTGCAACACTTGCGGAGCATTCACTGGATTAACACCGCCCGCTATCACAATCTCCAAGCGAGCCTGTGCTGCTTGGATTACACGATCCAATTCCAATACTCCATCCAAAGCCGACCCTGGCATACCCCAGCGCACACCGCTGGTAAGGATACGGTCTACCCCAAGCTCAATCAACGAACCCAGTGCCTCGAACCGATCCCGAGTCGCATCGAACGCCCGATGAAAGGTCGTCTCTAACCCGAACGATTTACTTAACTCGACGAGCTCCCGCAGTGGCTTGAGATTCAAACGCCCCGCTTCGTCCAGCAACCCCATCACTACCCCATCGGCTCCCGCTTGAGCCGCCTCAGCGATCTGCGATTTCATGAGTTCAATTTCGTCGGATGCGTAATGAAAATCGCCAGCCCGCGGACGAATCATAACTAAGAGTCCCTTCCGTTCGAAAACAGCCCGTGCAGCCTTAATGCACTCCAAGGGTGGCGTTAAACCATCGAATTCCATAGTTCCGCACAATTCCACCCTAGCCGCTCCTCCTGTATTTGCTGCGGTCACACTCGCTCGAGTTTCCACAACCGTGTCCCCATTGATACATACTTCTACGTCTACCATCGTCTTGGGAAAGACTATCGCGACGCGGCCGTTAGTCGAGCCCTCCCTTCAGTCCTGCCTGATCCGCTTCCACATTACTTGATGGGGAATTGAAACCTCCAGAAACCTTGCTCCTTCACCCACAAAGCCAAGCCGTTCGTAGAAACCTAGAGCCGTTTCCCGAGCATGCAATCGAATCTCCTTCACACCCGAAGCGATCAAGCACTCTTGGACCTCCTCCAATAATAAACGCCCGAATCCCTTACCACGAAATTCGTCTTCGACTGCCATCTGCTTTAGTTGCACCTTATTCGATTCTAAAGGTATGATCACCAAACAACCGGCTAGCTCATTGCCAACGAAAACTCCAAAATGCCGATACGATGCTTCCGCATCTAAATCCTCATCATAGAGACTCAAACCGAGCGGTTGTCGAAGCACAGCATTCCTCAGCAAGCAAGCCTGCCGATACTGATTCGAATCATGAGCGATCTCCAAGAATTTTCGCATTAACATTTTGGGTAAAAAAAGGCCTCTACCACGGTCGAATCCGTAACAAAGGCCCAGAAATATTAATTAGAGCCGACTTAGGCGCTAGCTACGGAAACCACATTCGAAGCAGTCATGCCCAGTTCGGCCATTACCGTATCGCCCGGAGCGCTGATACCGAAACGATCGATTCCAATAACCTTGCCCTCGAGTCCCACGTACTTGTACCACAATGCCGATACGCCCGCTTCGATAGCGATGCGCTTCACGCAGGCCGCCGGAAGAACGCTTTCCTTGTACTCCGCACTCTGAGTATCGAAACGGAACATGGATGGCATCGATACGACGCGCGTCCCCGACCCCAACTCTTCAGAAGCCGCGATCGCGTGCTGCACTTCGGAACCCGAACCAATGAGGATCGTTTCGAGAGCAGACGTTTCCTTCTTAATAATGTAGCCACCCTTAAGAACGCCATGACGGCGCTCATCCGCAGTCGACGTATTGATATTCGGAACACCTTGACGCGTGAGCGATAGAACGGTCGGTCCATCCTGACGTTCGATCGCCGCAACGAACGCGCCGGCAGTCTCTTCCGTATCGCAAGGGCGAATAACGTCGAGATTCGGAATCACGCGCAGTCCGGAAACCGTCTCCACCGGTTGGTGGGTCGGTCCATCCTCGCCAACTCCAACCGAGTCGTGCGTGAAGATGTACGTAACTGGAAGGCCAGCCAAAGAAGCCAAACGAATCGACGGTCTTAGGTAATCGGCGAATACCATGAAAGTCGCGCCAGATGCGCGCCAAATTCCATCATAAGCCATCCCGTTGAGCAATGCGCCCATGGCATGCTCGCGAATGCCGAAAAGCAAATTTCGACCGCTTTCGTTTCCTGGAAGAAAATCGCCGCCATCCTTGATATAGTTCTTGGTAGAACCATGAAGATCCGCCGAGCCGCTCACAAATTCAGGAAGAGCCGCAGCAATCGGCTGCAATACATTCGAACCCGCCGCACGAGTCGCCAATTTTGCATCGTCAGCTGCAACGGGAATCTTGGAGAACAAATCATCCACATCGACCGGAGCCGAAGCGCCCGTTTCCAATAACGCCGCGAGGTCCGCATTGGCTGCTGCCCATGCGTCGTATGTCGTCTTCCACGCATTGTAAGCCTGAACCCGAGCTTCCTTAAGTTCCGCGAAATAAGCACGGACTTCATCGGAAACGAAAAAGTGCTCTTCAGGTAGTCCCAAAAGTACGTGAGCAGCTTCGGAGTGTTTAATCGCTCCGCTTTCACCGTGACCCGCAGCCGTACCAGCGACTTCCGCGATACCGCGACCGATCTCGGTCTTCGCGATAATCAACTGAGGCTTGCCGTCAGCTGCCTTCGCGTCGTCGAACGCCTTGGATACTGCTGCCAAATCGTGCCCATCAATCGTTACAACGTCCCAACCCATCGCTTCGTAGCGCTTGGCAGTGTCCTCGCTCTGCGACTTTTCGGCCATCGCATCAAGCGTCACATCGTTGCTATCGTAGAACACGATCAAATTATCGAGGTGAAGGTGACCCGCCAAAGCCGATGCTTCCTGAGCAACGCCTTCTTGAATGCAGCCGTCACCAGCCAAAGCAATCACGTGATTATCGAGAATCGTATGCTCGGCAGTATTGAATTTGGCTTCGGCCATCTTTTGGGAGACTGCAAAACCGACCGCGTTGCCAATACCTTGGCCGAGAGGTCCGGTCGTGCTTTCCACGCCTGGCGTTTCCCTGAACTCCGGATGACCCGGAGTCTTGCTATGAAGCTGGCGGAAATTCTTCAGCTCCTCCAAACTCAAATCGAAACCGGCCAAGTGAAGCCAGCTGTATAGAAACATGCTACCATGACCGCCCGAAAGCACGAAACGATCGCGATTAAGCCAACGTGGCGCATCCGGATTGATGTTCAAAGACTGACCGTAAAGGACCGCGCCGATTTCAGCGGAGCCTAGCGGCAGTCCCACGTGACCCGACTTGCAGGCGTGAACAGCATCAATTGCCAGCCCACGGGCTTGATTGGCAGCTTTTTGAAGAATTTCTGTATTCATTTCGTATTGCGTAATTTTTACCGACTATTCCAACGAGAACACCCCAATCTAGCCAGTCGCAAGCCTCAAGAGCATAATAGGCGGAAATTCACCATGAAATGCCTCTAATAAAGAAATTGAAGCCATTTGCGTTTCGAACGGAAACGAATCGATTCTTTTTGATAAAAACCATTCGTATAATCCGAATCGAAACGGAGCCATCGTCGCCTCTTGGCAACTATCCGAAAAAAAAGACCGCTCAAACGAGCGGTCTCAAAAAAAGTGGTTTGAAATCGGTTCAAGGCTTAATGGCCTTTGACGAGACGCTTTTCCTTAACCTGCATCGCCTTCTTGCCGATCAGACCGCGGAGATAGTACATGCGAGCACGCATCGTCTTCGATTCCTTTTCGATCTCAATCTTGGAAACGTTTGGGCTGTGAATCGGGAATACCTTCTCAACGCCTTCGCCATAGGAAATGCGGCGAACCGTGAATGACTCTTGAATGCCCGAACCCTTGCGAGCAATTACAACACCAGAAAACATCTGGACACGGCGTTTCTCGCCTTCTCTTACCAAGGTGTGGACCTTGACACCGTCCCCTACCTTGAAAGGAGGTACTTCGGTCTTGAGTTGTTCTTTAGAAAGTTCGTTTACGATCTGGTTCATTATATTAATCCTCTAGTAAATCTGGTCTCCGCTCTCGCGTTCGTTCTTCTCTTTCTCGCTGTCTCCATTTCTCTATTTCCGCGTGATTTCCGGATAGCAAAATCTCGGGAATCGGCATATCTCGAAACACGGACGGACGCGTGAATTGAGGAAAGTCGAGCAAACTGCCCTGGAAACTTTCGCTAGTCAATGATTTTTCTTCGCCTAAAAATCCGGGCAAAAATCGACATAAACAATCGATTACAACTGCCGCAGCCAGGGTCCCATTCGTCAATACGTAATCGCCAATACTGATCTCCTGATCGATCATATTTTCACGAGCCCGTTCGTCGATTCCTTCGTAATGGCCGCTCAACAAGATCAAATGCTCCTTCTTAGCCAACGACTGGGCTAGCTCGGGAGTAAGGCGGTCCCCATCGGGGGCCAAATAAATACGATGCGTCTTCGGTGTCTGCAGCTCCTCGATCGCATCGAAAATGGGCTCGGGCATAACAACCATGCCCGCCCCTCCGCCAAATGGCCGATCATCGACTTGCTTGTGTTTGCCTTTCGCCCAATCGCGAAGGTTACGCACATTCACATCCACAACTCCATTCGCCTGGGCACGCCCCATCATGCTTTCCGACAGAAAACCGTCGAGCATTTGAGGGAAAAGCGTGAGAACGTCGATTTGCATGTAAACTCGAATGCGCGAACAATCCAGAGACGAAAAAACCCGGCTTTGAAACCGGGTTAGAAATTCGTTCTATCTGTTATAGGATAGAGAACTTACGCAGTCGCTTCAGCAACTGCTTCAGCTGCGGTCTCAGCAGCTGCTGGCGTTTCCTTGCGAGCTCGCTTTATCAAAGCCTTGGTAGTATCGGTCGGTATTGCTCCTACCGAAGTCCAGTAGTCCGCACGCTCCACATTCAAAGTCAGCTCAATTTGCTGCCCTTTCGCTCTTGGAATATACGTGCCGAGCTTCTCTACGAAACGACCATCGCGACGCCCACGAGCTTCTGCGACTACTACGCGGTATATTGGATTGTGGGTAGCTCCACCTCTTTGAAGTTTGATCTTTAACGCCATGTCTAGAGTGTCCTGGTAAATTCGGAAAAGAGGAGGAAGATTTACCAAAATTGGATCTTGTCAAGCAACATCCAATCGAATGTTGTTCCTCGCCTATGCTTAAAGCAGGTATCGTCGGTCTCCCTAACGTTGGCAAGTCAACTCTCTTCAATGCGTTGACTCGGACACGCAATGCGGAATCCGCAAACTATCCGTTTTGCACCATCGACCCCAATGTGGGCGTCGTTAGCGTGCCGGACTCCCGCCTCGCCGCCCTACAAGCGATCGCGAAAACCCAGGTTGTCATCCCCGCCGCTATAGAGTTCGTCGATATCGCCGGACTAGTAGAAGGCGCAAGCAAGGGAGAAGGCCTCGGAAATAAATTTTTAGCGAACATCCGCGAAGTCGATGCGATCGTCCAGGTAGTCCGCTGCTTCGAAAACGAAGACATCATTCACAATATGGGATCGGTCGATCCGATTCGCGATATCGAGATCATCAACACCGAGCTCGTGCTCGCCGATATGGAGTCCATCGAGCGCCAGCGCGATAAGGCCGCAAAAAAGGCCCGCAGCAACGACAAGGAAGCTCAAGCCATCTGCGCCCTGATCGAGAAACTTCTTCCACACCTTAATGAAGGGAATCCCGCCAATTTGCTGGAAGTGAGCGATGAGGAAGCTATCGTGATGAAAAGCCTCTGCCTCCTATCGTCCAAGTCCGTCATCTACGCAGCCAACGTGATGGAGGACGACCTCGCCGATTCGGAAAACAACCCGATGGTCCAAAAAGTCCGAGCCTACGCGAGGGAAAGCCAAAACGCCGGTTGCGTCGTCATCAGCGCCGAAATAGAATCCGAACTCATCGACCTTAGCGCAGAGGAGGCATCGGAATTTCTATCCGACCTCGGCGTCCAAGACAGCGGAGTCTCCCTTTTGATAAGAGGAACCTATACCCTACTCGGCCTCGAAACCTATTTCACGGCTGGCGAGAAGGAAGTCCGCGCCTGGACATTCACCCACGGCATGCGAGCCCCGCAAGCCGCCGGAGTCATCCATACCGATTTCGAAAAAGGCTTCATTAAAGCCGAAGTCGTTTCCTACGATGATCTTACGACATTAGGAAGCGTTTCTGCCGCTCGAGAAGCCGGTAAATATCGCCTAGAAGGAAAAGAGTACCTTTTCAAGGACGGCGACGTAGCACTATTTCGCTTCAACAACTAAACTGCAGGTTAGTCACAAGACGGCTCGTAAAGAACGCGGGGCAGCCGCTCGCGACACCCAGCAAAGGAGATTCAACCCCATCAAACGCGCCTCGGATAATATCTAACTACCCTCGTTCAAACATCTTCGACCGATTACCGGGAACCAAATGAGGCTATACCTTGACTTGTATTTACGCCCAATCGCGTAGGACCGCGTAAACCCTAGGCTATTTAATCCGTTAATTACCCGATAGCTTACTTGTAATTCGCCCTAAATTCATGATCCTAAGATGGACTCAATGCTGTACGATCGACCATACATGCAATCTAACCAGAACCTCAGGTCTCGAAACCTGCTGTTGGGGATCATTGTTTTCAACGTTATGGTGTATGCTATACAACTGGTGGCGGGCACCGGTTTTTACAACACGTTCTCGCTGGCGTCAAGTGCACCCCATTTTTGGAGTTTCCTAACATACGCATTCCTTCACAACCCGGCCGGCTTCGGCCACATAGCCTTCAACATGCTGGGCATCTTCTTCCTAGGGCGCGCTCTTTTACCGGAATTAGGTGAAAAACGTTTTTTACAGCTTTATCTGGGCGCGTCGCTTGGAGGGGGCATCATCTGGTACCTCTTCAGCTTCATCTCAGCCGGAGGAGTCGTTGTAGGAGCCTCCGGAGCACTATACGGACTTATTGCTTGCTTTGGCCTGATTTACGCAGAGACCGACATCAATTTCATGATGGTCCTCCGGATGAAAGGAAAGATGCTGCTGTACGTTTCCTTGGGCATCGCCCTTTTCGGCCTCATCTTCCTCGAAATCATAAATCGGACAGGTACCGCCCATTCCGCTCACCTTGGAGGAATGCTCGGAGGCTACATTTTTTATAAATTCATCTACCAACGCAACCCTGGCTATGGCAAAGGCGCTACCTTTCAGATGCCCGATTGGCTAAGGCCTAAGGCAGACATCAGGCCTAAGGCGAAAACATACCCCTACAAGGTTAACATCAAACCAGGAAAAAATCTTAAAGCGGAAGTCGATCGCATTCTCGACAAGATCAACAGTAAAGGATTCGGAGCATTGACTCCCGAGGAAAAGAAAATCCTGGACGAAGCCGGCGACCTTTTAAAAAAGCGCTGAACCCTTTCGCGGCTAACTCGAGAACATCCGTAACGATTATCACCGACACGACGTTCCCCTTAGAACTTCATTCAATTCTCTGACAATTTCGTACTCCCTGGCACCAACCGCCAAAAAAACTTTTATAAGAATCAATCGCGATATGCTAAATAGAATCGTTCTTCTTTCGTCCCTTATCCCTCTTCTCGCAGTTTCCTATTGCTTCGGCTTGGCCGAGACCGAGCCGCTCGTAGAGCCCGCCGACTTCCCTGTACTGGCGCCGACCGACCTCATGTCGCAGGAAACGATGCGCGTTATCGAGATGTTGGAAACCCTCCACTTCAACAATCAGGAAATCTCCGACGAAGTATTCATAGACCTCATTCGCAAGTTCATGGAGAGTCTAGACTACAATAAGCTCTACTTCCTCCAGTCTGACGAAGATCGATTCATCGATACATTCGGTTCGCGCTTAAGCATGCAGCTTCGCCACAAAGGCGACCTCAATGCCGCCTTCGCCATCTACGAGACCTACCGGACAATCGCTCTCAACCGAATCAATTCGAATCTCGAACTCCTCAAAGGCGAGTGGACCTTCGAAGCCGAAGATGAATACGAATACGACCGAACCGAAAGCCCATGGGCCACTTCCAAAGAGGACGCCGACAAACTATGGACCAAGCGACTCAAACAGGAAATGCTCCAAGAGCTCCTCAATGACAAAACGATCGAGGAAGCTAAAGAACGCATCGTCAAACGCTACGAGCGCCAACTCCGCAGCCTGAAAGATTTCGGCTCGAGCGATGTTCAAGAAGTATTCCTCACCAGCCTCACTCACATATTCGACCCGCACTCGACCTTCTTCTCTTCAGACACATTCGAAGATTTCAGTATCCATATGCGTCTATCGCTAGTCGGTATCGGAGCACTCCTAAGCGAAGACGACGGCTATTGCGTCATCAAGGAACTCATCCCTGGCGGACCCGCCAAGAACACTACCGATCTCAAGCCCGATGACCGTATCGTAGCAGTCGCCCAAGGCGATGGGGAGCCGGTCGACATTATCGACATGGGACTCCGCAAGGTGGTCGATCAGATTCGCGGCGAAAAAGGAACCGTAGTCAACCTGACTATCATCCCGGCCGACGCAGTCGACGAATCCGAACGCCGCATCGTAAGTATCGTGCGCGACACCGTCCGCATCAATTCCAGCCGTTGCGAGGGCGAGATTATCGACGTACCAACAAATAACGGCTCCACAATGCCTATCGGCGTCATCGACATTCCCGGCTTTTATGGATCGGAAGAAATCGACAGCGAAGGAAAACGATTCGTAACCAGCGTGACAGCCGACGTAGAAGAACTCGTCATCAAGATGAAAGATGCCGGCGTCCAAGCGATCGTACTGGACCTAAGACGCAACGGTGGCGGACTGCTTAACGAGGCCGTCGATCTTACGGGCCTATTTATTTCCCGCGGACCTGTCGTCCAAGTAAAAGATTCCTACGGCAAAATTCTTCCAAGATCCGACCGCAACCCAAAAGTCGTCTACAATGGACCACTTGCAGTACTCACTTCCCGGCATAGCGCCTCGGCATCGGAAATTCTAGCCGGAGCCCTCCAGAACTATGGACGCGCCCTCATTATCGGCAATGACAGCACCCACGGAAAAGGAAGCGTACAGCAAGTGCTTCCTCTAGAAGATTACGTTCTGCGAGCCTACAACTCGAAAAGCAAAGCAGGTGCCGCTAAACTGACTATTCAGAAATACTACCTGCCAAACGGTTTTTCAGTTCAACGAAAAGGTGTTGTATCAGATATTTCAATACCTTCAATTGCAGACGTAACCGCAGTAGGCGAAGCGGACTTGGACAATGCGCTCCCATGGGATTACATCAAACCAGCCCGCTACTTCATTGAAATGACGCTTAAGAAGTCCTTCGTCGAAACTCTCCAGAACCAAAGCAAACAGCGCCAAATACAATTAGAGGAATTCGGTTTCCTGAAAGAGCGAATCGACTGGTATCAAGACCGCGAAGACCAAACAGCCATCTCCCTCAATCTCGAAACGCGCAAGCAAATGATGGAGGAAGACAAAAATTTCATCGACGCAATGAAAGATCGCCAACGCAAGCTGGCCGAAGTAAATTTCGAAGCAGTCGAGATCAAGTTAGACGCCGTTCTGAAAGAAGAGGCCGAAAACGAGGCTGAAGAGGAAGAAGAAGCTCCTGAAGTTGCTGAGGCTGAAGTCGAAACTGAAGAGCCAGAAGCCGAGACTTCCACTGAAGGAGAAGCCATCGAAATCGCCGAATCCGAATCTGAAAACATGGACGAAGAAGACGAAGAACCGGTTCCTGATTTCGACATCCAGTTGCGCGAGGCGCTCCGTATCATGGTCAACGCTGTTAACGCGTCTCCAAACATCAATGACTGGAAGCAACCAGCGCTTCCGCTCGCTTCGAAGTCACGCTTCGAAAAGCTTATCAACTAATAACCGTTCGGGCGATCACTTGATTGCCCGAATGAATCGCGGTCTACCGCTCCAATCATCGAGCCCTTCACTATCCGCATATCCAACCTCTCGGCACGAGCCTAATAGGGCTTCGCGTTGAGCGATCCCCGTTTCGAGCCAAAGCGTTCCGCTTTTCTCCAGCAAAGGATAGCTCCCGCTGATAATGACGCGTAAATCGGCCATTCCTTCATCGTTCGCAACCAATGCGGATTCTGGCTCGAAGTCCTTTACCTCACTCTCTGCCTCCGCGAATTCCTCATCCGTCAAGTAAGGCGGATTCGACACGATCAAATCAAATCGCTTTTCTCCTCCCAAACTCCCGAACCAGTTGGACAAGCGAAACTCAACACGATTCTGCAAACCGCACAACAAGGCATTTTCACTAGCTAGATCCAAAGCGTTCTGGCTAGCATCCGTGGCGACAATCCGTGCCCGAGGAAAATTCATAGCCAGAGCCAATGCAATCGCTCCAGTGCCCGTACCCAAATCAAGAATACGCAAATTCTGATCAATCTCGAGACCGGAATCTTTCACAAACTCAACGAGCTGTTCCGTTTCAGGACGAGGAATCAAGGCCCTCGTATCGCACTTAAGCATCAAATCGTGAAACTGAGCCTGTCCCTGAATATACTGCAACGGCTCGCGCTTCCCGCGGCGAGCAACCAATGCTCGCATCTGCTCCAACTCTTCGCCGATCAATGGACGATCGAACTGAAGGTAAAGATCCATCCGACCGAGACCCAAAGCGTGAGCAATGAGCCATTCCGCATTTAGTCTCGGACTCTCGACTCCCTTTTTATCGAGAAAATCAGTGCTCTTGCGCACCACGTCCAACACTGTAAGCTCCTCAGCCATAAAATAAACGGGCTATGCTCCCGATTGAGCGTTTATCAATGCTTCGATTTTTAATTTCTGATCTTCGGATTGAAGCGTATCGATCACCTCGTCCAACTCGCCCTCCATGACCTGAGTCAAGCTGTGAATCGTCAAACCAATCCGGTGATCCGTCAAGCGACTTTGAGGAAAATTATAGGTGCGGATACGCTCGCTTCGATCCCCCGTTCCCACCTGCTTCTTTCGATTCTCGGCATACTTCACGCGCTCCTCTTCTTCCTTCGCCTGCATCAAACGCGAACGCAGAACAGTCATCGCCTTGGCCCGATTCTTAATTTGAGAGCGTTCGTCCGCGCAAGTCACGATCATACCTGTCGGCTTGTGTAAAATCTGAATGGCCGAATCAGTCGTATTGACACCTTGGCCACCAGGACCGCTCGCGCGAGTCGTAGTAATTTCCAAATCCTGTTGATCTATATCGATGTCGACCTCTTCCGCTTCCGGGAGAACTGCTACGGTAACCGTCGATGTATGAATCCGCCCCTGTGACTCGGTTTCCGGGACGCGTTGTACACGATGCACGCCACTTTCGAGCTTCATTTGCTTATAGGCATCTTCCCCGCGTATCAGAAATGCCACTTCCTTAAAACCGCTAATCCCACTTTCGCTAGAGCTCATCGGCTCGACCGTCCACCCTCTGCGTTCCGCTAACCGAGAATACATTCGGTAAAGATCTCCCGCGAACAAAGACGCTTCGTCACCGCCCGCTCCTGCGCGAATTTCGACGATGGTATTACGAGAATCCGATTCCTCGGGCGGAATCATCGATACGAGAATCTTCTCTTCGAGTGCATCAATCGTTTCCACGAGTTCGGGCAATTCCTCTTCGGCAAGCTCTTTCAACTCCGGATCCGAGTCGGAATCCGCAAGCAATTCGCGGTGCTCCAACACAGCCTCCTTCGCCGCTTCAAGCCCTTCGTAGTCCACCAACAGCTTCCGTAACTTCATTTGCTCCCGGGAAATCGACGCCGAACGCCGAGCATCGTTGAAGAAGTCCGGCTGGTTCATCATTTCATCGATTTCTTCGACACGTTTTCGAAACGGTGTAATCTCTGGAAGCTTTATCGCCATAGGAAAACTAGGACCAATGGCCATCCCATCGCTAAACTGCAATTGCGAATTTCACGAAGATGATATGGACGCTGCGATTCGTCCCTCCCTTATTTCAAAAGCGGCAAACTGACAGTATTCACCACTCACCTAGAGAAAGAATGAGCCCTGCTTTCCAAACGTACCTTCATCTTTCTCAAATTCGCGATTGCAGTCCCCCAGCCAAGCCCTTTGCTGGCGAATATGGCACAAGGATTGTTCACCCAGAACAAAATCGCGCTCATCTGGGATTTCGACAAGACGCTCATTCCCGGCTACATGCAGCAACCCATCTTCGAACGATTCCAAATCGACGAAGAACGCTTCTGGGAAGAAACCAACACCCTGGCCTCCCGCTACACGGATCGCGGATATCGAGTCTCCGGCGAAAGCGTATACCTCAATCACATTCTCACCCACGTTCGCAACGGGGAGATGAAAGGACTCAACAATAAACTCCTCCGCGAACTAGGCTCCGAGATCGAATTCTACCAAGGGCTTCCCGAATTCTTCAGCGAACTCCGCGACGAAGCCCGTTTAAAGCCGGAATACGTAAAACATGAAATAGAGATCGAGCACTACATCGTCAGTACCGGCTTGGCGGAGATGATCAGAGGTAGCAAGATCGCCCCATACGTAGATGGTATCTGGGGATGCGAATTTATCGAAAACCCGCTCTTACCCGGCTGCATGAACCAAGACGAACTGGGAATGCAAACTGATGCTGAAATCAGCCAGATCGGAATGATGGTCGACAACACGACCAAAACCCGAGCCCTCTTCGAAATTAATAAAGGCACTAACAAAGACGATGCCATCGACGTGAATTCGAAACTGGCCCAGGAAGATCGGCGCGTTCCATTTCAAAATATGATCTACATCGCGGATGGCCCGAGCGACGTTCCTAGTTTTTCCGTCGTCCGAAAATTTGGCGGCAAAACCTACGCAGTGTACAAGCCGAGTAATGAAGCCGAATTTGCCCAAAACGATCTGCTCCTCCAAACCAATCGCATCCATGCCTACGGCCCCGCCCGCTACCAGGGCGACTCCAACACATCCATGTGGCTGAAGCTTCATGTCCAAAAAATGTGCGATCGCATCGTGGCCGACCGCGAAGCGAATTTCGCCCAAAGGATTTCCAAGCCGCCCCAACACTTGAAGAACAAAACCGAAGAGCCTACCGAAGGCGAAAACAGCCTCGAACAGGAGACGATGGAGCTATAAGCGGTCATTTTCAAAATTCGAGAAACGAAATTCTTGAAATCCTTAAAACTCTTCTCTAAACGCATCGCTCTTGAATTTCGTTAACCGTTTTCTCAATTTTCCTGGGAACTTCCTTTTTCAAAATTCGTCTAATTTTCTCTCTAACACAAAATCCTACCACCTATGGTTCTTGTAGATAAACTCGTTAAAGACTATGGAGACTTGCGTGCCGTCGACGGCGTATCCTTCGAAGTCCGAAAAGGCGACATTCTCGGCTTTCTCGGACCCAATGGAGCCGGCAAGTCGACCACAATGAAAATGATCACCGGCTACCTGTCGCCTACGTCAGGAACCGCTTCAGTCGATGGATACGACGTTCAAACGCACCCGCTGGAAGTTAAGAGTCGCGTCGGCTACCTGCCCGAGAGCAGCCCGGCATATCCAGAGATGACGGTCGTCGAATTCCTGAGCTATATCGCCAAGTCTCGAGGCTTTCGCTCACGTGACGAAATCAACGACCGCTTGGCCGACGTCATCGTCAAATGCCACCTCCAAACGGTACAGAATCAAGCGATCGAAACGCTCTCCAAAGGCTACCGCCAACGTGTCGGCGTCGCTCAATCCATTTTGCACGACCCTCCTGTGCTAATTCTCGATGAGCCAACCGATGGGCTGGACCCCAACCAGAAACACGAGGTCCGCAAGCTCATTCAAGCGATGTCCAAGGACAAAGCTATCATCCTTTCCACACATATTCTCGAAGAGGTCGAAGCGATCTGCAACCGCATCATTGTAATCGACCAAGGCAAAGTGTGCGTCAATGAAACCCCAGAGGAATTCAAGGCTCGTAAACCTGGCTCGTCCATTGACGAAATTTTCCGCGAATTGACCAACAGCAAATCATACGCATGAACCAGATAGCTCCCTTATTCAACAAAGAGTTCCTCGGCTATTTCCGATCTCCGGTCGGATACGTGCTCCTTGCAGTCTTCCATATCGTTGTAATCTCGCTGGCCGTTTTCTCGGGCTACTACGAAAGCAATCAAGCTAATCTGAATACGCTATGGACATTCCTCCCTTGGACATTCCTCTTTTTCATTCCAGCCACAGGCATGCGTCTGTGGTCAGAAGAAAAGCGTTCCGGCAGTATTGAG